>CAZRGQ010000009.1:0-48290 GCA_964599645.1 uncultured Lentisphaerales bacterium
GTACGCAATCGGCCTTATTGAGAGTGTGAAAGCATATAGGGTCTGTCCCTGGTAAGGGGTAGCAGGTTAATAGGGTCTGTCCCTAATAGGGGTGCAAGCAACATTGTTGACTGCATCATGTGTTCACACTATAATGCCCTACATGAAAAAGACATTTTCTGTCAGGGAAGCCCTCGCAGATATTTACAATGCAATTAACGAGCAGGCAAATTGAAACAGTAGCAGATACCCTATGTTTGACGCCCATACACACCTGCAGGATCGACGACTGAGACCGTCGCTCACGGCCGTGGCGACTGCTGCTTTCGCCGCCGGCGTGCGAACCGTCGTCGTCTGCGGCACCTCGCCTGACGACTGGCAGGATGTGGCGGCGCTGGCCGCTACACCCCCTGCCGGGCTCACGATACTGCCGGCTTTCGGGGTGCATCCCTGGTTTGTCGAGCGGCTGCCGGCGGATTGGGAGGAGCAGCTCGTGGCGTTGCTGCAGGCGCACCCTGCCGCTGCCGTGGGTGAGATCGGGCTGGATGGTCTGCGTCGCGACCTCGATCCCCAACGGCAATACGCCGTCTTTGAGGCTCAGCTCCGGGTGGCGCTCGAACTGGAACGCCCGGTCAACCTGCATGGAGCCCGCTGCTGGGGGCGGCTGGCCGAGGCCTTGACGCCCTACGCCACCGGACTGCCGGGGCTGATCCTCCACGCCTTTGCCGGCGCTCCCGAGCTGATACCGCGCTTCTGCCAACTGGGGGCCCACTTCTCTTTTGGCGGTGCCCTCTGCAATCCGCAAGCGCGCCGCGTCAGGGCCGTAGCAGCGCAGGTGCCGCTGACGCGCCTGCTGATCGAAACCGACTCTCCCGACATCTTTCCGCCGGGTGGCAGCCCTGCACCCGGCAGCGAGCCGGAGCAGCGGCTCAACCATCCCGCCAACCTGCTCCTGGTGGCACGAACCCTGGCTGCGCTCAGAGAGTGCTCCCTGACGACAATTGTTGAAGCCACCGCCCCTCCGACCTCTCTCCTGCCCTGAAGATGAAACACGATCAAGACTATGAACTGCTCGATGGCGGCGCCGGACGCAAACTGGAGCGTTTCGGCAGCCGGATTCTCTCACGCCCCTGCGCCCAGGCGCTCTGGCAGCCGCAACTGCCGCCTGCAGCATGGGAGGCGGCCGACGCCTCCTTCGACCGGCAGGAGGGGCACCGCTGGCAGGGACGCGACCGCCTGCCGCCGTACTGGAACGTAACCGTTGATGGGCTGCTCTTCCGTCTGAGCGGGACCGACTTCGGACACCTCGGTCTCTTCCCCGAACAGCGCGACTCCTGGCGCTGGCTCGACGATGTGATAAGGCGGGCGCTGGCCAAACGGCAGCGCGAGGTGCAGGTGCTCAATCTCTTTGCCTACTCCGGCGGCTCAACGTTGGCGGCAGCACGTGCCGGAGCCTCTGTCTGTCACCTCGACGCCGCCGCCGGGATGGTCGATTGGGCACGCGACAACGCCCGCCTGAACAACCTAGAGCAGGCCCCGATCCGCTGGATGGTAGACGATGCGCACAAGTTTATGGCACGTGAAGTGCGCCGCAGACGCCGCTACGACGCCATTATCCTCGATCCCCCCAGTTTCGGACGCGGCGCCCGCGGCGAAGTCTACAAGATCGAGCGCGATCTTCCCCGCACGCTCGACCTCTGCTGCGAATTGCTCTCTGCCGAACCGCTCTTTATCCTGCTCAGCGCCCACACCCCCGGCATCACACCGCTCGTGCTGGAGCACCTCCTGGCCGAACGTCTCCCCGGCGGCAGACTTGAGAGCGGCGAGATGCTGTTGCGCGGCGCTGAGGCGGTACGCCCGATCCCGAGCGGCTGTATGGCACGCTGGTTGGGTGATAGTTGAAGCAGAGTTCACTCTTGATTTGGCGCAGAGTTTAGGGCAACATAACGCCATGACTGCCCAGCATAGTGTACCAGCAGTCCGCGATCAGGTCGCGGGCGATACATCTGCCGCGATGACAGCGCTTTTCGAGACGGCCTATCTTGCCATACCGCCGCTCTTCTACGAGCCCGCGCCCGCCTGCGGCATGATTCTCGGCTCCGGCTGGAGTCGGGCGTTGGCTGAAATCGAACCGCTGGCGCGCCTCTCCTATAGCGAGATTCCGGGACTGGGTGCCAGCACCGTGGCGGGGCATGCCGGCGAGTTGCGGCTTCTTGAGCTGAACGGTCTGCGCGTGGTGGCCTTTTGTGGTCGGCGCCACTGGTACGAAGGGGCCGGTTGGCTGCCGGTGGCAGTACCGCTGGAGCTGTTGCGCCGCATGGGGGTGGGGCGGGTGCTGCTGACAAACGCCGCCGGGGCGGTCAATCCGGACTACCGTCCGGGAGATTTCATGCTGCTGCGCGACCACCTCAACACCAGCGGCATCAACCCGCTGCAGGGGCCGGTCCGCCCCGGCTGGGGCACCCGCTTTCCCGATCAATCGGCCATCTACCGCTCCCACTTCAGCAACCGGCTGGCGCAGCAGGCGCATGAGCTGGGTATCGGACTCTACGAAGGTATCTACGCCTTTACAGCCGGTCCCTGCTTTGAGACGCCGGCCGAGGTGCGCGCCTACCGGAGCTGGGGGGCTGATGCCGTCGGCATGTCGACCGTACCGGAGGCGATTCTGGCCAATGCCATGGGGCTGGAGGTGGCAGCCATCAGTTGCATGACCAACATGGCCGCCGGTATCACCACCGCACCTCTGGCGCATGAGGAGGTGCTGACCGCCTCGGAAACGGCCCGCCCCCGCATGTTGCAACTGCTCAACGCCGCTTGCTTCAGTAGCTGACATGGTGTAAATTAGAGACGTGAGCAGCAAACCCCAAAGAGAGCAGCAGGCGGACGGAGAGGAGACTCTCTGGACGGTCAGGGATCCCGATGGCACCACCTTTGGTCCCGCCTCGATCGCCACGCTGCAGGCCTGGGCCCGCGATGGGCGCCTGGCTCCCAACCACATGACCTCTTGTGATGGTCATAACTGGCAACCGGTCACCTCGCTGCCGGAGCTGGAGATGGATCGGGTGGTCGAGGTCGCGACAGGAACCTTCTATGGTCCAGTACATCGCCAGGCGCTGGCCGGGCTGATTCAGGAGGGGGCGCTGGCGGCCGGGTCATCCCTCTTCCGGCGCGATTGTCCCGTTGCAAAACCGCAAACTCCAGCACGGGAGGCGGCCGATGAGGCCGCTCGGATCAAGCGTTGGGAGGCGCAGCAGGCACGACAGGCAGAGCAGATCGCCGACCTGGAGCGACAGTTGCACCAGGTGAACAGCGACAACGAACGCCTGCGGGGCGAGCTCTCGCACAAAGATCTCGAATTTGAGGCCGAGCGGCAGGAGTTGCGGGCCATGGCGACGCGGCAACAGGCCGATCTGGCCAAGTTGGAGATCGAAAACCGCATCCAGGCCAAACAACTGGAGCATCACTGCGGACAGGAGCGTCTGCTGCAAGAGAGCCGTAGCGAGGTGGCGGCACTCGAGGAGCGCCTGGCGCAGGCCGCCGAGCAGCAGGCGGCGGCGACCGCTACCCTGCAGCAGGAGTTGACAGCGGCGCAACACGAACGGGACGATGCGGCGCTGGCGCTACACACCGAACGCGCAGCGCAGGCCGGTCAGGCGGCCGCCATACAACAGCTCAACGAGACGGTTGAGCAGTTGCGTCTGCAGCAGACTTCGCTCCGCAAGCTGCTGCGGCAGGCCACCAACCTGCTCGACAACGAGACAGGCAGCAGTCACGAAGCCGCCCGCGTGGAGGTGGTAACAGTGGGCGATGAGGAGGCGCTGCCGCCACGGGCGCCACTCTCCCTGAATCAACTTGAAGCACAGGCACAGCGCGAAATTCAGCGTCTGGGGCGTCAGCCGGGGACGGTTTTCAACAAACGCAGGTAGTAGCATGGCAGATGAAAAGAGAGACGAACGCTCCTGGTTCCTGCGGATTGCAACGGGAACCATCTTCGGCCCGGTCTCGACGCAGGGTTTGATCGCCTGGGCCGAGCAGGGGCGCATACGGGCCGGCAACGAAGTTTCGACCGATCGCAAAGAGTGGATCGCCGCCGAGGAGGTGCCCGAGTTGGGCATCTCCTGGTATCTGGAGGATGCGGCCGGCGGATTGGTGGGCCCCTTTCACCAGCGGGCCGCCGAGAAGCTGCTGCAGGAGAAGCGGGCACCGGAAGGGGCCAGGCTGGTAGCGGCCGCCGAGGCCGACTTGACGCGTCTGCGCCACCCGGCGGAGTCGCGGGCAGCAAGCCGCGACGATGGCCACCCTGAGCTGGCGCTTGGCGAAGCCACACCGGCAGCCGGTGGCACTGACCTGCGCCAACTGCAGGAGGAGCGCGAGAGTTTGCGTCTGCGGATCGCAGAGCTGGAGGCGCAGACTCACACCCTGCTGAAGACCGCCGAACGCGAGGGGCGCAGCCAGACGCGACAACTTGAAGCGGCCCGCAAGGATGTTGAGAAGCTTAAGAAACATATTGCCGAACTGGTGGGCCAGATGGCCGAAGATGCCGCCAACAACGAGATGGTGGAGCAGTTGCAGCGGCAGAACGAAGAGCTTGATACGGCGTTGCGCCAGGCTCGCAGCAGCTATGCCGAGCTGTTGGACTTCTCCAATGGCCGTGACCGCGAGCACGCCACCGCCGTAGCGGAGCTGGAGCAGCAACTGGCCACACAGCAGGCGGAGCTGGAGTCGCTGCGTCAGGCCGCCTCCGAGCAGGGCTCGCCCGACCATATCCGCGAGATGCACACCCGCTTGAAGGAGCAGGAGATGCTGCTGGCTGGTGTGCTGAACGACGACGCTGCGGTGGTGGCCCAACTCCTGGCACATGAGCGCGAAGCCTTTGCCGTCTGGCGCGATGCCAGTCTGCTGCGTCAGGGGACTCTGCAGGAGCGCTTGACGGCCATTCAGAAGCTGCAGGGTGGCGAGACCGGCGACGCCTTCGAGCGTGAAGCCAGGGCGCGCAGCGAGAAGGCCCATACGGCCAAGCTGCAGGATTCGCTCGATCTGCTGCGCTCGGAGCACGCCCGCTATGCGCGTCAGGCGGAGGCTCGTGAGCGCGAACTGGTGACCCGGGTACGCACGCTCGAACTGGAGGAGGAGCACCTCAAGGAGCGGGCCGCCGAGGCCGAGCTGCTGATTCAACGCAACCAGCAGTTAAGCGAACAGTTGCAGGATCGGGAACAACTGCTGGCGCAGGAGCGTCAGCAGCGCTCGATTGAACAGGCGCAACTTGAGGCGGCCCACAACGCCTTGATGGAGCAGCTCGATGAGGTCAAGTCGCGCGAAGATAGCCTCCTGCCCCAGAACCTTCCGTTGGGTGATGTCGCCGGGCCGGACAATGGCAAGGTGCCGCCACGGGCCGCTTTTCGTGTCACCCCCTGGATGCAGTTGAAGCGATGATATCTCCCGCCCCTGATCTGATTATCGACGATTTACGCCTCGTCGATCCGGCCCGCAAGCTCGATAGCCACGGCTCATTTTTTCTGTCAGGCGGCTGCAGCAGCGCCACTGCGCCGGCAGACGCTATCAGGCTCTGCGGTCGTGGCCTGACGCTCCTGCCGGGCCTGATCGATGTGCATGTCCACTTCCGCGATCCCGGCGCACCACAGGCGGAAGACAGTTTCAGCGGCAGCGCCGCCGCTGCACGTGGCGGCTTCACCCATGTGGTGACGATGCCCAACACCTCGCCGGCCTGCGACCAACCTGCTGCCGTACGACGCCAGCGAGAGCTGCAGACGGCGGTGCGCATTCTCCCTTCAGCCTGCATCACCAGAATGCGCCAAGGCAGAGAGCTGGCCGACCTCGCCGCGCTGGCAGCCGCAGGAGCCGTCGCCTTTACCGACGATGGCAGCATGGTTGACGACGATGAGCTGATGTACCGCGCCATGCTCTGGTCGCGTGAGCTGGGGCTGCCGATACTCGATCACGCCATGGATCCGAAGCTGATGGGGCGCGGCGTGATCCGCGACTCGCCGCTGGCGCGGCGCCTGAATATCCCGCAAATCCCGCCGGAGACCGAAGTGGTCGCCGTCGAACGCGACATCCGTCTGGCCGTGCAGAGCGGCTGTGCCACCCACCTGCAGCACCTCTCCTGTGCTGGCTCGATCGCAGCATTGCGGCAGGCGTTACAGATGGGGGTGCCGGTAAGCGGCGAGGCGACCCCGCACCATCTGCTGCTGGTAGCTGAAGAGATCATCGACGACGACGGCAACCTGCGCATGAATCCTCCACTCGGCAACCGGGCCGACCGCGCCGCACTGCGTCAGGCCGTTATCGACGGCACCATCACCATCCTCGCCACCGATCATGCGCCCCATGCGCCTGAGACCAAGGATAAAGGTTACGCCCAGGCCACCTTCGGCGTCATCGGCCTGGAGAATGCCCTGAGCAGCTCCTGGCAGGCACTGGGCGTCGAAGAGGGGATGCCGCTGCTCGACTTTGTGGCGTGCTGGACTACCGGCCCCACCAAGCTAATCAAGCTGCCGCCACCCACCCTGGCCCCGGCGCCTACTCCGGCCTCCTTTACACTGGTCGACTTTGACGCCTCATGGCAGATCGACCCCGACAACTTCGCCAGCCGCTCACGCAACTGCCCCTTTAACGGTCAGATCGTGCCGGGTCGTGTTCTGCTGACGGTGTGCGAAGGCTGCGTGACCTGGCTCGCCCCCGACTGGCAAGGCGCAAAGGCACTTGCCGCCGCAGTGCGTCAGCCAAGGTAGGGTGCATGCGCCGTAGCGCGCCGTGGAGGGCGGCAGGCCTCTGCCGCCGAGATCGATTAAGAGTGCCGTTTAAGTGCCCGCTTCCTCCTTAAACTCCCCTCTTAAACGTCGCCGGAGGTCATGGGGTCGGGCGTCATGGAGTCATCAGGCCCCGAGAGCACCTGCGGCGCGTGAGTGGCAAGCCGTAAGCCGTAAGCTGTAATGGCCGCAGTAGAGGCGTAAGGGGCACCACTGCGGCTGCGCTTTTGCCCCACAGCTTACAACTCACAGCTTACAATTCACCCCGCGTCAGCCCCCTCAATGGCGACCGCTGTGGGGAATTTTTAGCGATCAGCGACCCCACAACGCGTGGTAAAAATCCCCCTCAGCTCTCATTCGCGCAAATTCACGGTTTAAAAAGCCGGCCCGTCTTCACCCCGCCTTTCCGTAAAGGGCCTGTCCCTAACGCCGCAACCTTTCCGTAAAGGGTCTGTCCCTAACGCCGCAACCTTTCCGTAAAGGGTCTGTCCCTAACACCGAAAGGGCCTGTCCCTAACGCCGATCTCCACATGCCCTTCTCAGCCCACCCGTCTTGTTGCAACCACGGAGTGGAGGCAACGGGTGGTTAAAAGGTTACACATTTGCACCCCACTCCGCGCCTCCGCCAGCCCCCTTTTTGGAGTCAGCCCGATTATATATCCTTGCAGATCAGGGTTCACTTCTCACACTCAAAAGGTTATAATGGCTCCATCGTTAAGTAATGGAGACAACTCATGCCAGATAACTGTCAACAGAGGCGTCGTCACAGACGTGGCGGCTTTACCCTGATCGAGCTGCTGCTCGTGGTGGCCATCCTTGGCATTCTGGCCGCCGTGGTGGTGGTCAACTTTACCGGTGCGGGCGATGAGGCACGCCGCAATACGACGCGTGCCAGTATCGCCGCCATCGGTACCGCCATCCAGGCCTACGAGGTGCGCATGGGACGTTTCCCGGAGAGTCTCGATGATCTGACCGTGGCGACCGACTCCACGCCGGCGCTGCTCGACAAGACGAAGTTGGTCGACTCCTGGGGCACCCCCTTTCAGTATAAAAAGGTCGGCAAGTTTGAGTACGAGGTGCGCTCTGCCGGCCCCGATGCCCAGCTAAATACTGAAGACGATCTGACCAACTGAGTGCCATGCAGCGGATCAGCAGAGATGGGGCAGCGCGGAGGCAGACCGGCTTCACGCTCCTGGAGCTGCTGCTGGTGGTAGTAATCCTCGGTATCGTGACGGCCGTTCTGATTCCGCAGATCGGTGCCGGCATCTCAGGTGCAAGTCTCGCCACCGGTGCCCGTACGGCGCTGCAGGCGGCGCGCTACGCCCGCACCATGGCACTCCTCAATCAGTCGGAAACCGAGGTCAGCTTCGGCTACAAGAGCGGCATAATCAGAGTAATGGCGGTAGGCGAAGCTGCCCAGCGTGCGGCCGAGGTGCGCGAGGAGCGCGACAGCAAACGTACGGCACAACCGCACCACGACTTCGATCCGATAGATGAGGTGGCGTCGCTCGATAACCAGAGCAACACCAACCTGGCCGCTGCTGAAGTCACCGCCAGAAGCTTTGCCGACGAGATCAACACCGAGTACCACTGCGACAAGATCAGCTTCCGCTTCCTCGGCTACAGCGACTCCTTCGAGGCACCCGGCGTGACAGATTCACCTGCCGAGAGCGATACCCGCATCCGCTTTCGCAGTAACGGCACTTGCCGTCCCTTCAAACTGCGCCTCGTCTTCGGTGATGATGACGATGGCGACGCAATGGTGATTGAGTTCGACATGATGGGCTCGGGAAAGGTGTTGGCCGATGCCGCCTGATGGCAACAGACGCTCCGGCATGACTCTGGTAGAGGTGCTGCTGGCCACGGCGATGCTCGGGCTCGGTCTGGTGGCCGTCTTGAGCGGACTCTCGAGCTGCCTGGCCGTGATGCGGGCTTCACGCGAATATCAGTCGGCCCAGTGGGCCTTGAGTCTCGGCGAACTGACCTATCCGATCACCGAAGTTGAGGAGATCGAAGAGCTGAACGTCGATCACGACTCCTCACTGGTGGAGGGCTACACCTTTTCACGGCAGGTCGATACCAAAGAGGTGGTCGATGAGCTCAACGATGATGGGCTCTACGTAGTGCGAACCCGCATCTCCTGGGGCAGTGGCAGCGAGGACCAGATCGAAGAGCTGACAAGCTACGTCTGGCACAAGGGGGGCGGCAGTGTAAAATGAGCGCTCTGCTACCGGCAGTCCGGACCCGTAACGGCCTCACTCTGATTGAGTTGCTGTTGGCCATCTCGCTGATGGCGGCGATCAGCGCGGTTACCTACTTCACCTTTGAAGCCGGCACACGTGCCTGGCGTAGCGGGTTGGAAGTCTCCGACTCGCTCCACCACGCCGACTTCGTCATGGAGCAGCTTGTCATGGGGTTGCGCTCCGCCTGCTACCCCGATGCCAATCGTCCCTCGGGCAGCCACGGCCTTGTCCTGATCAACAGGGGGGATGACGAACAGGCGCAGGATACCCTCAGTTGGGTCAAACTGGGCACGGCGCTGGTCGGTAGCGACGCCCCCTTCGCCGGCACACCGCATCGGGTGGAGGTGACGGTAACGCCACCCGGCCACTCTGCCGAACCGGAGTTGGCGGCCGGTGGTCTGACCGTCTCCGCCTGGCGCATCATCGCCCTGCCCGACGACTTCGACCCGGCAATGGCCGTCAAGCCGATGATCCTCACACCCCGCATCGTCGGCTTCAACTGCCGTGTTCTGGATCCTGAGAAGAATCTGGAACGGGGGCAGGCACCAAAACTTGAGGATGAACTGGAGTGGCTCGACGAGTGGGAGAACGACTATACCAACCGCCTGCCCTACGCCGTAGAGCTGTCGCTCTACCTTGAACCGGCGCGTGAACGGGAACCTCCGATCGAGATCAAACGCATTGTCGAGATTCCCCTGGCACCCCTCTCGTGGCGCGACAAGGGAGCCGCCGGTGGCCAGACCGAGACGGGTGGAACGCAACAGCAAAGCACCCGGCAGCGAAGCAATGTGAGGCGCAACAGCCAAGAGCGCTTAGAGCCGCAGCAACAGCAGCAAGAGCGGCGCTCAGGCCGTCTGCCGGAGAGCGGCTATCGGCCTGGCGCTGACAGCTCCCCGACCCGCCAGGGCAACCAGCCATCACGGCGTTCTGTGCCGGTCAACCGGGAAGTCGTGCTATGAGAGAGAGCGGCAACAGCGCACACAGCGGCAGCAGAAGAGCTGCCTATCGGGGCTGGGGCAGTCATTCCGGCAGCTCACATAGCCGCAGATCGAGGCGTACATCCTATAGAGTGCGGCTGCTTGGCGGCTTCTTCCTGTTCTTTGTAATAGTTGTCTTCCTGCCGCTGCAGTTTTCTGCCCGGCGTACGCGCCAACGCCTGGAGGCACGCATAGTATGGCTGCAGTCCCGTGTTGTGACCCTCGAAGAGGAGATATCCAGACTTGACGGCAAGCCGCAAAAAACCGCTGTCTTAGCGGATGCAACCGGGTCGAGTGAGTCAGCAGAGAGTCTCAACACCACAGCCGCTCAAAGTGTAGCCCCGCCGGCGGCAGCCGCCACGACTGCCATAACGACCACGCGGCCACCCCGCTTTTTCACCTCCTACGACCTGGCTCATCTCGCTGCCAACGCCAATCTGATGCCTAGCGGCATGCGTGTTACGGTTGGGCCAGACTCTGAGATCACACATCAACTCGACCCCAAAGCTAACACTCTGATCAAAGGCTTCAGCCTCCTGGCCGGACGCGACGACCAGGCGGCAGCCGTCGCCTTTGCCGAGATGTTGCAGAGCTACACCAACTGGCCCTACGGCCACTTCTATCTCGCGATAGCCAGCAAGTCACGGGTTGAGATGGAGCAGGCGGCCGACCTGCTGCTGGAGCTAGAGAAAGAGCCGCAGGCAGCACTTGAAACCCGCCTCTACCATGTGCTATCCTGTCTCATGTTGGGCAACTACCATGAGGCTGAAGTACGCCTGATGCGCCTGCTCGAACGCGAGATCAACGGTCGTGACCTGATGTTGGGTCCCCTCTTCATTCCAGCCTCCACGCCACCGGCCTTGCGTAACCGGCTGCGCCGCATCAACGGCCTGCCACGGCTGCACACCGCCAGTGGACTGCAATAAACCAGAAGAGGAGAGAGCGACGAACATAACCAGTATCAAAAACAGGTGCGTCAGAGGCAACCGGTGGCTGGTTGCCGGAGTTGCCCTCCTCACGACTCTGGCACGCCTCACGACAGCCGCGCCACTCAGTGAGGCTGAGGCGCTGGCGCGGTTCGCGACTTGGCAGGCCAACCATGTTGTCATGGGCGCACTCTCCGGGGCTGCCATCTGCGACTTCGACTACTTTCCCCACCCCAACGCCTCCTACTGCCTCTACATCGTCAGCTTCGCCCCGCTCGGGTATGCCGTGCTCCACAGCGACGACCGCCTGCCGCTGGTGGTAGCCTTTAGCAACGATTCGTACTTGAACCTCTCCGACCAGCGCGACAACGCCTTCTATTCGGCGCTGCTCCTCTCGCTGCTGGATGGTGAGAGCCGGCTGGCCCTGCCGGCTGCAGGAGAACCCACGCTATTGGCCACGCCGCTCGCTACCAATAGCGAGCAGTATGGTCCCTATCTGACCACCACCTGGAGCCAGACCACCCCCTACAACCTCTATGCACCGGCTGCGCCGAACAGTGGCTATGGCTATGATGGACGGGCACCCATCGGCTGTGTCCCCATCGCCTTCGCACAACTGATGCGCTACCACGCCTGGCCCCCTTATGGACATGGGAGTCACAGTTACGAGGATACCGAGGGCACCATCCAGGGTGCCCATAGCGCCGACTTCGCACAGCCCATTGTCTGGCAGGAGATGGGCAGCTCCTACCGCATCGCCCTGCCGCTGCAGCCGGGTGCCACCAACATGGCCGATCTGATCTACCGCCTCGCCGTGGCGGGCGAGGTCAACTTTGAGGGTAGTGGCAGCGGTGCCAACATCACCCAAACCGGCCGCAACATTAGCCACCACCTCTACTATGAACAGCCGGTCGACCATAGTGATGCCGACAGCCTGACCCCCGCCCTGCAGGCGGACCTCAAGGCCGGTCTGCCGGCAGTCGTGGCCATACCGGGGCACGCCATCGTCGCCGACGGGCTGCTGCTCGAAGCTGGCCAGGCCACCTACCACATCAACTACGGCTGGGGCGGTCAGAATAACGGCTGGTATAGCGCCACTGCAATCCCCAACGGTGCCCTCGAATATGGCGTCAGCGGCATGCAGCCGGCGTTGGTAGCGCTGCCGCAGCAGCAGGCCGTGACCGCTGTGGCCGGCTCTACCACCCTGCAGCGCCACTGGCTGCCATCAAGGCGCTGCAGCGGGATTAGCGGACTCCAATTGGAGCAACTGGAGCCGCAGAGCGGTTCCTGGAGCAGCGATGCCGGCAACCTCGACCACGTCACTCCCGGCGGTTGGGAGCTCTCACCCGCCGGCTATAGCGGCACCTGCTGGCATGCTGCCCGCAATGGCCCCAAACGGCTGGTTCTGGCCGACCGCTTTGTGCCGACCGGCAACTCCAAACTAACCTTCCGGGCAAAGTGCCAAGTAGCGCTGAACGACTTCAGGGTATTGGTCTCGACCGATGGGTGGTACAGCTACGAAGTAATCCACGAAGAAGATTTCGTCTATAACTCTGTTTGGTCCTCCTATAGCCTCTCGCTGGGTGCCTACGCAGCAGAACGTATCGAGCTCGCCTTCGAGCTGACATACGGTCAATCGTACTACCCAAACGGTGGCGTCTGGCTCGATGACCTCGCCGTCAGTTCGACTACCTGGCAGCGTTGGGAAAGCGTCGGCACGACGACAGAGTTGGCCGTTGATAAGAGTGGCGGGCTGGCAGCACTGCTGCCGGCCATCGCCAACAGCGGCAGCTATACCATGTCCATCCGCTTGCTTGATACCACCTTCCAATTGCAGCCG
This sequence comes from uncultured Lentisphaerales bacterium, assembly GCA_964599645.1. Taxonomy (GTDB): domain Bacteria; phylum Verrucomicrobiota; class Kiritimatiellia; order RFP12; family JAAYLN01; genus JAAYLN01. The sequence continues at coordinate 12,736 of CAZRGQ010000009.1, forward strand.
CGCTCACCACCCTTCCAACTCGACGTCATCCCGGCCACCCGCTTCACCTACCGCCAGGAGTCTGATGGTAGCATCACCATCACCGGCTACTATGGCAGCGACGAAAAGTTGCTGTTCCCGGAGACCTGGGACGGCCAAGTTGTCAGCGGTCTCGCTACCGATGCCCTCTACGGACGCGGCGTTGTCGACCTGCTGTTTCCGGCGACAGTAACCCGCCTTGAGGCCGGTGCCTTCAACGGTACTGCCGGGCTGCGGAGCGTCATGTTCAGCGGCGCTGCCCCCACACTGGTACCCGCGACCTTCGGCCCGCTGAGCGCCACCCTCTATCGTCTGCCCGGCAGCAGCGGGTGGGGTGAGACGCTGGCCGGCCAGCCGGTGCTGCTCTGGAACCCGGCCCCCTTGGCCGCTCCGACACCCGGCTTCAGCAACAGCCAGTTCGGCTTTACCATCGGCGGAACGCCCGCGATCTGCCTCTCGGTGGAGACCGCCACCGGACTGCGCTCACCGTCCTGGACCACGATTACCAACATCATGCTCGACTCACATGGTCGAGCCTGCTTCACTGACCCCACCCCTACTCCCACGCCACAACGCTTTTACCGCCTCGTCTGGCCTTGAAACAACTGGAGCGAGAGATGCCCAAAAAGAGTAACTGCAAACCAGCCCGCACCGGAGCGCAGCGCTACCGCAAATTGCAGCAATTGCCACGTGGCCTGGCCCCCTTCTGGATGTTGAACGACGCCTCGACCGTCGCCGAGAAGCTCGACTACCTGCGCCGCTGCCATGCCGGCGGCATCACCGCCCTCACCCTCCATCCGCGGGCCGGCAACCTGATCCCCTTTGCCAGCAGAGAGTGGTTTGAGATGATCAGCGCGATTGTGGAGGAGGCGGCCCGCCTCGGCCTCACGATCTGGCTCTACGACGAAGACCCCTTCCCCAGCGGCGCCGCCGGCGGGCTCGTGATGACGGAGCGTCCCGACCTGCGGGCGCGGATCTTGACGCGCGAAGTCGCCCCGGCGACGCTCAAGCCGGGCGACCTCTGGTTTATCGGCCCCGAGCGCATACTCTGGGCCGGACTGGTACCTGAGCAGGCCGGTGGCAGCCCCGTCGATCTCACCGATCAGGTCGGCCCGCTGCGCTGCGACTGGTGCGCCACCGAACTCGACAGCCGCGGCTACTACCACGAGACGACCCTCTTCTACTGCGTCCGCGGCAGCGCCAAGAATATGCAGTTTGCCCTGCGGGTGCCACCGGCCAAACCCGGCTACAAGCTGATTGCCATCAGCGAGGGCTTCCGCGGCGTCGATGGCCCCTGGGGCAGTCTGCCCGACCTGAACAACCCCGCCACCTTTCCCGTCTATGCCCGGCTCGGGCTCGACCCCTACGTCAAAGCTGTCGGCCACCACTTCGGCAAGACGATCCCCGGCATCTTCACCGATGAGGCCAAGCCCTACGGCCCCTACCCCATAACCATCGATCTCTTCGACTCCTTCCGGCAGCGCTTCGGCTACGACCTGAAGCCGCGCCTCTATCAGCTCTTTGGCGATGCCGTCGACGATGCCGCGCTGACGGCCCGTCTCGACTACCGCCTCTGGATTCGCGACCGCTTCCTGGAGAGCTTTGTCAATCCTTACCGCGACTGGTGCGAGCGTCACGGACTCCACTTCGTCGGCCACTTCTCGCCTGAAGACGACCCGATCGACGAGACCTTCTGCCTGCCCGCCGCCATGCCGGTCATGAAGGCGATGGGGCTGCCCGGCTGCGATGTGATCGTGCCGGACGTCGGCGATGCCAGCAACCCCACGCTCAACCTCGGCAGTCTGCGGGTCGGCTCGATCAAGAGCCAGACCGGCAAAGGCTATGCCACCAGCGAATCGCAAGCCCTCGGCGAGTGGGTCATCACCTCGCGCAAAACACGGCAGATCTACGCCTGGCAGAAGGTGCTCGGCGTCGACCGCTTCTTTACCCACGGCTTCTTTAACTCCAACGACGGCATTGTCAACTATGAGGCTCCGCCCGACTATGGCCCCAACTCGTCGATCTTCCGCGGCACCTGTGCTGTCAACGAGTGGCTCAAGGCGAGCGACGCCTTGATGGATGGCGGCTGCGAAGTCGCCCCGGTGGCGATTCTCGACAACGTCTTCCCCTACTGGACCTGGTCCCGCGAGGCCGACCTGACTGCGATGCAGGAGTGGCGCCGCACCTGGTGGCGCACCATTCTGCACGCCCTGCAGGCGCACATCGGCATCCATGCCGTTGATACCAACGATGCCCTCGCCGGCACTATCGAAGACGGCGCACTGCTGGTAGGCCAACGCCGCTACACCACGATTGTAATCCCCCATGCCGGCTTGATGGAGGAGGCGGTATTCAAACATCTGGCAGCAGCCGCCCGGGCCGGTGTCAACTTGATCTGGCTCGGCAACGGCCCAGAACGTCTCGCCACCGGCCGCCACCACTTCAAGCCGACACCGGCGCTCGCCGGTACGATCTTGCAGAGTGTGGCGCCCTCCGTCGCCTGGTACCGCCGCCACCTGCCACGCCAATTGGCGCTCGGCGGTCCGGGCGCCACCGACTGCTTTGTGCGACGCTACCGTTCAACCACCGGCCACGACCACCTCCTCGTCTGCAACCTGACGGAAGAGCCGCGCAACCTGATCCTCCCGGCCGAAGCGGAGCACCACTGGAACCCCGTCCCCGGTCTCGTCGATGGCGATCTGCAACGCACTCCCACCCGCCTGCAGTGGGAGGTGCCCCCCATGGGCAGCGGCTTCTTCCAACTCGGCTCGCCGGTGCCAGTGGGCAGACTGCAAACACAACGTCCCCTCGCGCTGCCGGGTGTCACCTTTGAGCGCCTGGCGCCCAATACGTTGCGACTCGATGCCTGCTGCGTCACTCTCAAAGGCCAGGCGCCCCGCGACCTACCCTATCCGTCGCCCTTCTGGCAATCCTTCGACGCCTACACCGCCACCCGCAGCCAGAACTCCATCGCCGGTCTGCTGCCGCTCGACAGCCGGGTACACGAGAGCGACCTGCGCTACCACTTCACCTTCGAGGCCGCAGCCGCCCTCAGCGAGGTCCACCTGGTGCTCGATCCACGGGCCTTGCGCGGTAACTTCACCATCTACCACAACGGCCGTCGCCTCTCCGAAGCGCTCTGCTTCCCGCTCTGGCACATCACACCGCTCAAAGTGCCGCTCAAGGTGCGGCGCGGCACCAACCGTCTCGAATTCCGCTTCGAGATTGAGAACGCCATGGAGGGCATTCTGGCCAATCTGCGTCTCGAAGGCGACTTCGGCGTCGTCTTGCACGCTGCTAAAGCTACTCTGGTTAAAGCCGCACGCCGGCTGCCGTTCCATCCCGACGGCTGGTTGGCGATGGGTCTGGCCCACTACATGGGCGACGGCTGCTACCGCTGGAACGAAGAGTTCACAGCGGATGAAATAGCGGCCGGGGCGTGGCTCCTGGAGCTCGCTGAAGTTACCGACAGCGCCACCCTGCGCCTCAACGGCCTCGACCACGGCACCACGGCCTGGGCGCCCTGGCGCTGGCCGCTTCAGGGTCTCAAGGCCGGACGCAACGACTTCGAGCTGACTGTCAGCTCCACCGCCGGCAACCTCATCTCGCTCCGCTACCCGGCCCAACCGCAAGGCTGGCGCGGCGGCGGCAATCTCTTGACTCACGACTGACGGCTCACGCACTGCAGGCGCGCGTCAACCAAGGTGGGCGCGCTCTCCGCCGCGCGCCGTGGCGGCAGTCCTCTGCCGCCGGGGTCGTTTAAGCGTGCCGATTAAGAGTTGAGCGATTAAACGTGCCGATTAAGCGTGCCCGCTGCCTCTTCATAAACGCCCTCTTAAACGCCATAGCCGGGGGTCATGGGGTCGGGGGTCGGGGGTCATCAGGCGGCCTATCCCGCCGCCGACCCGCTTGGCTTCCGCCGCCCCGCGTCGGAGCACCGCCTTCAGGCGGCAGCTATCGAGGGGCTTCAGCCCCGGTTACAGCCGTGTTCCGTCGGGCCTGAAGGCCCTTTTTGGCTTCCGGCTAAAGCCGGTACTCCGGCCGGGATGGGGGCGCCGCCACTGAGGTCCGCCGCTTGCGCCGCTTCGATCGAATCGATGGAGTCGAGAGAATCGATTCCTTCGACTCCCTCGATTGCCTCGATTCGCTCGACATTGGCGGCACGGGCGGCGCTTCTGCGGCTGCGCCTACGCTCCACAGCTCACGATTTAGATCCGCCTTGGCACCCCACAGCCATTCTCATCCAATCCCCTCTTCTCCTCTAATCGCCTCTTTCCAGTCGCTCGGGTGCCAAGGCCCGCAGCCCGGCGCGGCTATTTTCAGCGATCAGCGGGCCTACGCAGCAGGCGAAAATAGCCGCGCTATCCGTGCGATCCGTGGTAACCTCTCCACCCCGTCTCCACCCCGCCTTCGTGGCTTCGCGCCTTCGTGTGAGCCATATCACGCCCTTCTCAGCCGCTTTCATAATTGCACACCATGGCATCAGATGCTAAAATCGAGTCACACCATAAGAGGTATAACGGATGTCTACACTGGTATCATTGGAACAAACACTGCTCGAACTGCCAAGAGAGAGCCGTATGTTTCTGGTCGACCGCCTGATAAGCTCGCTCAACCTTGAGGAACCCGACCGCATCGATGCGGCTTGGATCGACGAGGCCGGGCAGCGCTACTCCGCTTATAAGGCGGGCAACACAAAACCGATTCCATACAGTCAGGTTTTACTGGCGCTTGAGCAGAAGCTTACATGACCCCGGTCTATTTTGACGCTGCCGCGCTTGATGACTCTCTTCAGGCAATCGCCTATTACGAAGATAAACAAGCCGGTTTGGGGTTGTGCTTTAAAGAGAGCGTTGATCGTGCGGTTGAAAGCATTGCCCGCATGCCCCTGAGCTATCGTGTTTTAACGCCCCCGTTTCGTCGCTGTCTGCTGCCGGGCTTTCCCTACGGCATCATTTTCACCATAGAACCCGACTTTATCTACGTCGTCGCGGTTGCCCATGCGAAACGCAAACCGGGCTATTGGGCCAAGCGCAAACGCCGCTGACAAGGGCAGCTTGTCTCGTGGCACACGCCCTTTACTGTTAAAGCCTTTTGCCTTTCAACGCAGATGCCGCAGATAGCCGGGCAAAATTGCCCCTGCTGCGCAGGGTCGCTAATCGCTCAATTTTGCCCGGCTCCGGTGAAATCCTCTGGAGGGCGAGACTGTGCCGAGCCGCAGCCAAGGTAGGGCGCGCTCTCCGCAGCGCGCCGTGGCGGCAGTCCTCTGCCGCCGGGGTCGTTTAAGCGTGGCGATTAGGCGTGGGGTTTAAGAGTGGTGCCGCTATCGTCTGCCGCTGTGCCGTTTCGATCGAATCAAGCGAGTCATCAAGATTGACACCCTCCTCCCCTTCAGAGTATACTTCGTGCCATACGTATCACTGATTTTGAGTTGCAAGAGGTTCCGCAGTGGCAGCGCCGCGGAACCTTTTTTTGCCGGGAGAGGATGAAGTAGAGAGAGATGATCATCAAGGTCAAACAGCAGGCGTCGGCCAAAGAGATCGCACACCTGACCAACTGGCTCGAACGGATGAAGTTGCGGGTCCAGGTGACCGAGGGCGAATTCGAGACAATCCTGGGAGTCATCGGCGATACCACACAGGTCGATATCCACGCGCTGGAGGGGCTGGCGGTTGTCGATCAGGTGATCCGCATCTCGGAGCCCTTCAAGGCCGCCAACCGCAAGTTCCACCCCGACAACACCACCATCAAGGTCGGCCGCGAGCTGGTCGGTGGTGGAGCGCTGACGCTGATCGCCGGTCCCTGTTCGGTCGAGACGGAGGAGCAGATCGTAACGGTGGCACGGCGGGTCAAGGCGGCCGGGGCCACCATGCTGCGCGGCGGGGCCTACAAGCCGCGCACCTCGCCCTACGACTTTCAGGGCCTGCAGGAGGAGGGCATCAGGCTGCTGCAGTTGGCACGGGCCGAGACGGGCCTGCCGATCGTGACCGAAATCATGAATCTCAACCATATCGAGCTCTTTGCCGACGTCGATGTGATCCAGGTAGGGGCGCGCAATATGCAGAACTTCGATCTGCTGCGCGAGCTGGGACGCACACGGCAGCCGATTCTGCTGAAGCGCGGTCTCGCCAGCACACTCAAGGAGTTTCTGATGAGCGCCGAGTATGTGATGTCCGGCGGCAATCCCAACGTCATCCTCTGCGAGCGCGGTATCCGCACCTTTGAGACCTTTACCCGCAACACCTTCGATGTGGCGGCGGTGCCGGTGCTACAGGAGCTGACGCACCTGCCGGTCTTTGTCGACCCGAGCCATGCGGTGGGGATCGCCCGCTTTGTGCCGTCGCTGGCGCTGGCAGGGGTGGCGGCGGGGGCCGATGGACTGCTGATCGAGGTGCATAACAATCCGGAGCGGGCCTGGAGCGACGGGGCGCAGTCGTTGCGGCCCGAAGCCTTTGCCGCGCTGGTGCCGCGGCTCTTGCGTCTGCGTGAGGCGTTGCAGCCATGACGATCGGCCTCATCGGGCTCGGCCTCATCGGCGGCTCGCTGGCACGGGCGCTGACAGCCCGCACCGGCCATCGCGTCGTCGGCTGGGATCGCGCGGCGGCGGTCCGCGAGGCCGCCTTGGCGGCCGGCGCCATCTCCGGGCTGCTGGCGCCGGAACAGATGGGGACGTGCGATCTGGTGGTGGTGGCGGTGAAGCCGGCCACGACGCGTGAGGTGCTGCAGGCGGTAGCGGCGCACCTTTCACCCCGCACAATTCTGCTCGACTGTTGCGGCGTCAAGCGCGGCATCTGTGAAGAGGGCGAAGCACTGGCGGCCGGGTACGGCTTTACCTTTATCGGCGGCCACCCGATGGCGGGGCGTGAGTATGGCGGCTTTGAGGCTTCACTGCCGACGCTCTTCGATGGCGCCAGCATGATCCTGGTGGCCTCCGGCAGCGTGACCACGGCAGTGCGCGAGCAGGTGACGGGGCTCTGCCGTGAAATCGGCTTCGGGCGGGTCGTCTTTACCACCGCCGCACACCACGACCGCATGATCGCCCTCACCTCGCAACTGGCGCACGTCGTCTCGAGCGCCTACGTGAAGCATCCGCTGGCAGAGGAGCATCGCGGCTACTCAGCCGGCAGTTTTGCCGACATGACGCGTGTCGCACGTCTCGATGCGGCGCTCTGGGGGGAACTGCTGCTGGAGAACAGCGATTTTCTGGTAGAGGATATCGATCGTCTGGTGGCAGCGCTGCTGCTCTACCGCGAGGCGCTGGCCGCCGGCGATGCGGACGGTCTGGAGCAACTGTTACGTGAGGGACGAGAGTGCAAGGAGAGGCTATGAGCGAAAAATTGAACATGTATCGTGCGGAGATCGACCGGATCGACAGCGAACTGGTGGAGCTGGTCAAGGCGCGGCTCAAGTGCGTGGCCGATATTGCTGCCACGAAGGCGGCCGGCGGCTTGCCGGTGCTCGATGCCACGCGTGAACGCAAGTTGCTGGCGCGTGTTTCGCAACTGGCCGGGCCGGAGTTTGAGACGATGATGCGGGGCGTTTTCTCCATGTTGATGGATGTCAGCCGCAGCTATCAGCACAAGCTGCTGGAGACGACCTCACCGCTGGTGGCAGCCATCGATGCCGCCACGGCTGCAACGCCGCCCCTCTTTCCCGAGCGGGCGGTGGTGGCGTGTCAGGGTACCGAAGGGGCCTATGCCCAGATTGCCAGCGACCGGCTCTTTGTGCTGCCCGATATCCTCTACAGCAACCACTTCGAGGGCGTCTTCCAATCTGTCGCCAGCGGTCTGGCGGCCTATGGCGTGGTGCCGATCGAAAACAGCCTGGCCGGTTCGGTCACGCAGATCTACGACCTGCTGCACAAATACGACCTCAAGATCGTCCGCTCGGCACGCTTGCAGATTTCACATGCGCTGCTGGCCCGTCCCGGCGTCAGGCTGGAGCAGGTCCGGGAGATTCTCTCGCATGAGCAGGCGCTGGCGCAGTGTGCGCCCTATCTGGAGCAGCTCAAGGGAGTAAAGATTACCGCCTGCGCCAACACCGCAACGGCGGCACAGCAGGTGGCCGGGTCGGGACGCGACGATGTCGCCGCGATCGCCTCGAAGGAGTGCGTCGACCACTACGATCTGGCGGTGCTGGCCAGCGGTATCCAGGGGAACGATGGCAACTTCACCCGCTTTATCTGTCTGGCGCCCAAACTCGAGATCTATCCCGGCGCCAACCGTTCGAGCATGTTGCTGGAGCTGCCGAACAAGCCCGGCTCGCTCTACCGCATCCTGGTGCGCTTCTATGCGCTGGGGATCAACCTGGTGAAGCTGGAGAGTCGTCCGATTCCCGGCTCGACCTTCTCCTTCATGTTCTACCTGGAGGTCGATGCCCCGGCGCAGTCGCCCAACTTCAGGCAGTTGATCGCCGAGCTCGATGGTGAGCTCGATAACTTCACCTATCTCGGCAGCTATCAGGAGATAATCTGAGCCATGCAGTGGCGGATCGAGCCGGTCAGGGCGCTGCGTGGCGCCATCAGCGTGCCGGGCGACAAGAGCATCTCACATCGCCTAGCCATGCTGGCGGCCCTCAGCAGCGGCACCTCGCAGCTTGAAGGCTACCTGCTGAGCGACGACTGCCTCCATGCCCTGGAGGCCGTTGCGGCGCTCGGCGCCGGCGTACAGCAACACGGCACGAGCGTGACGATCAGAGGCACCGGCGGGAACTTCAGCAGCCCGGCAACGCCGCTGGAGATGGGCAATTCGGGAACCTTGACGCGCCTGCTGGCCGGTCTGCTGGCCGGTTGCGGCATCGAGGCGCGGCTGGTGGGCGATGCCTCGCTGCAGTCGCGTCCGATGCAGCGCATTACCGCACCGCTGGGCGCCATGGGCGCGGCGGTGACCTCAGAGCAGGACAACGGCTGTGCGCCGTTGCTGATCAGACCGGCCCGGCTCAGGGGCATCGACTACCAACTGCCGGTCGCCTCGGCACAGGTGAAGTCGGCCCTGCTGCTGGCGGGGCTGCATGCTGCGGGGCGCACGCGCATCATCGAACCGCTCCCTTCGCGCGACCACACCGAAAGGCTCTTTATGGCGCTGGGGCTGCCATTGCGGCGCGAGGGCAACGTGATCGAGCTGGCGGGGAGCAGCGGGGCGGCGCTGCAGTTGGCGGGGCGCAACTGGAGTGTGCCGGGCGATCCCTCTTCGGCGGCCTTCTGGCTGGTGGCGGCGGCCACGCTGCCGGGCTCGGAGGTGACGGTGGAGCGCATCAGCCTCAACCCGACGCGGGCCGGTTTCCTCGATATCCTGCGCCGCATGGGGGCTGAAGTCACCGTCTCCGGACTGCGTGAGCAGGCGTGGGAGCCGCAGGCGGATGTGACGGTACGCGGCAGCCGACTGCACGGCATTGAGATCGGTGGCGACGTCATCCCCAACATCATCGACGAGCTGCCGATTCTGGCGGTGGCCGCAGCCGCAGCCGGGGGCACGACGCGCATCCGCGATGCCGCCGAGCTGCGGGTCAAGGAGTCGGACCGCATTGCGACGACGGCGGCGATGTTGCGCGCCTGCGGCGTGGCGGTCACAACCCACGCCGATGGTCTGGAGATCGTCGGGGGGCCGCTCCACGGCGGCGGGGTGATCGACTCCGCCGGCGACCACCGCATTGCGATGGCCGGTGCCATCCTGGGGCTGCGAGCCGGCGCAGGCGTAGTGGTCACGGGGGCGGAGTGCGCCGCAGCGTCATATCCCGGCTTTATCGAAGTATTGCGTCAACCCTTCACCATCGTCTAAGATCAGAGATTATGCAGACCGTTTTAGTAATTGATACCCAGCCACCCCACATTGCCACTCAGGCGCTTGAGCGGTTGGGCGCGCTGCTGCTGGTCGTCAACGACCTCGCCCGTGCCCGGCATGTGTTGCGCAACGTGCCGCTCGATCTCTGGATTTGTGATCTCTCGCTCGAAGATCTCAACTTCCGCTCGCTCCATGCCGACTCACGCACGCTCAACCCCAAGGCGCGTATTCTGCTGACAGGGCCACCGGTCACCAAGATGCACGCCACGACGCTGATCAAAAACGAGATGGCCGATCTCTACCTGCCCAAGCCGTGGCAGGATGCCGATTTCGTGCGGGGAGTGCAGCAGTTGTTGCGTCAGGGAGCGGAGGCCGCTCCCAAGAAGATGGTTGTCACCAAACCGGCCCAGAAGATGGTGCTGGCCAAGCCGAAACAGAAGGTAGTCAAGACCAAGCCGCAGGTGGCGCCCAAGCGGCTGATCAAATCACGTGAGCCGCAGTTGATGATCAGGACGCGCTCATCGGCCGCAGCCGTAGTCGCCAGCGACAGCCGCTACCGGCTCGAAGAGTTGATCGGCGAGGGGGGCATGGGACGCATCTACCGGGCGCACGATACGCTGCTCGACATGGAGGTGGCGGTCAAGCTCCTGACGTACGAATTCTCCAAGGATGAGGATGCCGTCGCCACGCTCAAGGCGGAGACGCGCCTCTGTCTGCAACTGCAACACAAACATATCGTGCGGGTCTACAACCTGGAGAAGCGCCAGGAGCTCTTCATGATCATCATGGAGTACGTCAACGGCCTCTCGCTCTACCAGTATCTGCGCCAGATGCCACGCGGTCTGCCACCCGAGATGGTGGCCCAGATTGTGATGGTGATCAGCGAGGCGCTCTCCTATGCGCATGGCAAGGGGGTGTTGCACAAAGATATCTCGCCCGGCAACGTGATCATCTCGCATGACGGTGTCTTGAAGCTGATCGACTTCGGCATTGCCGACCGCATCAACCGTCAGCGACTTGCCAGCGAATATATCATGGGGACGCCGGTCTATATGAGTCCCGAACAGTTGCGCGGCGAGGAGCTGGATGTGCGCTCCGACATCTATTCACTCGGCGTCCTGACCTATCAGATTCTGACGGGGCGTCTCGTCTCTTCGGAGGAGGCCTCCTTTGAAGAGCTGACATCTGTGCCGCATGCGGCGTTGAGCGACCTGCCGCCTGCCACGCACCAGGTGTTGGAGATGGCGACCGCCTTTGAGCGCGACTATCGTTGGCACTCAATTGCCGGCTTTGCCGCCGCCTTTCAAGAGGCGTGGCAGCGCGACCACGATAGCGGCGCCTGGGAGGCGCTGGCCATTGCCAGAGGCGGCGCAGCGACTGATGACGAGGTGGCAGCGGTAACGGCCGACTACGCCGACGAGAGCGGGGAGACGGATATGGAGGAGCAGGACGAAGCAGCAGAGTACGAACAGGAAGAGTACGAAGCAGAAGAGTACGAACAGGAAGAGTACGAACAGGAAGAGTATGTAGAAGAGGAGTACGGGGAGGAGGGGTACGCACAGGAGCACCTCGCGGCCGATGAGGGGGAGGTAGCAGCGGCGGAAGCGTACGCTGCTGATTCTGCGGCTGCGGAGTATGCTCCTGCGCCGGCTGCGGCTGATCTTGCTGCCGGGGTAGAGGTCGAAGCGGCGGCATCAGAGCCGGAGACCGGACGTGTGGAGGGCTCGCTGCTGTAGCGAGTTACGGCTGGGCGTCGGGCAGCAGATTGTGGCGCAGGATATCCTTCATGAGGTAGGTGGAGATCACGCCGGGGGCGATCTCCAGCCGGATGGCATCGGAACCGCGCTCGATCAACACCCCGCGGTAGCTGCCGCTGCTGGTGGTGATCTCATAGTTGGGAATAAAGCGGCGCTCAAGCTTGATATGGAGCGGGGTGGTCTCACCGCGGCTCACGTTGACGGGGAGCGTCTTGTCGAAGTAGCCCTGGCGCACCACCTGGATGGTATGCGCCCCTTCGGGGATGAGTTCGAGCGGGTAGGGAGCCGAAGCCTGCAGCCCCTCGCCGCTGGCGGGGAGCGTCTTGCCGTGGGTCTCGCCATCGAGGATAATGGTGGCATCGCCCGGCTCGGTTGTGATCAGGATGCGCCCGCTGTTGCCGGTGAGGCGAAACTCTTCAGTGCGGTTGGCGCCACGCTCCAGCGTGAGCGTGCGGGCGTTGGGTTCAAAACCGTCGCGCTCAACCCTGATGCGGTGGCTGCCGGCGGCCAGCGGCGTGAGCTGCAGCGGCGTCTCGCCCCGGAACTCGTTGTTGAGATAGACGCGAGCCGGCGTGGGCAGCGAGACAATCTGCAAGGTGCCGGGCTGCTCTTCCAGCCGCGCCTGAATCTGCTGCACTTCGCCTTCGGCCAGCTTCAATGGCTGACTGTAGCTGATGTAGCCGGGGGCGCGCACTTCCAGCATCGCCTCGCCGGCGGGGATACGCTCCAGCGTGGCGGGTGTGGTGCCGCGGGCAATGCCGTTGAGGAAGATATCAGCCGCCGGGATGTTGGCCGAGATATGGAGTGTGGCCGAGCTGGAGGTGAGGTCGACGTTGACGTGTTGCGGCGTGCGGTCGGTGAGGTTCACCTCGATCTCTTTGGCGCGGTAGCCGGGCAGTTCGAGGCGTAGCCGGTGGCTGCCCAGCGGCAGGCTCGTAACGAGCGCCGGCGTACGGCCGTGGTCGAGTCCGTCGACGATAATTTCAGCATCAGACGGGGTCGAGTGTACCAGGATCAGACCAGTTAGCGGCACAAGCTCAAAGCTGAGGGAGTAGGTCTCTTCGGCGACGATATTGACGGTACGCCAGGCTGGCTGATGGCCTGCCAGCTCGATGGCCACCAGATGTTCACCGACGCTCAGGGGGGTGTTCAGCGGAGTCGTGCCGACGGCGCGGCGATCGATCTTGACCGTGGCGCCGTTCGGCACGGAGTTGAGGTTGAGGCTGCCGCTGGGGGTCGCCTTGGGGGCGGCTGCCAGCGCCAGAGGCAGCAGCAGGGCGGCGAGTGCGAGCCGTGACATGGCGGATGTAATGCGGATACGGGAGATCATGGCCGGCCTTTCATCTGGAGACGGTTTTCTACATCCAGCAGTTTGCTGGTGGCTTCGCTGTGACGCGGGTCGTTCTGATCGGGGATCATCTCGCGCAGAATGCGGAGTTCGCGGGCGGCGATCGACCACTCCTTGAGGTTGATCGCACGCTCTACCACAAAGCGCTGCTCTTCGTAACGCTGGTCGAGCTCTTCACGCGCCTGGGCCTGCATGCTGACCAGCTCGCCGAAGAAGTCGGGCTTGGGGTCGATCGTCTGGAGATAGAAAGCGGCTTCGTCGAAGCGGGCAATCGCATTGGCGGTATTGCCGTAGGCGATGCCACGCTCATCAAAGAGGTTGCAGGCACGGGTGAAGGCCTCATGGGCCATCTCAATCAACTTTTCACGAGAAAACTGGATTGCCCAGATACCGAGCTCATTCTTGCCGAAGGTCTCCAGAAGTTCGCGGATCGTCTGGAACCGTTGCGGTTCCACGCGGTTGGTAACGCGGCACTGCTTGGCGCGCCGCCCCTGGATGATGGTGATGTCCCAGGTGGCGAGACGCTGGCCGCGGGCAATCCCTTCGTAGTGGGTGTCGAGGTTGAAGAAGTCGCTCTGCTCGATGGTGCGGGCGAGGTCGCGCACGAGGTTGGTCTGGACGATGGTCTCTTCACGTACATGGCGGTTCTCGGAGAGGTCGTCGATCGTGATGGCGAGGCGCATGTCGGGGGTCAGCCGCATGGCGTAGCGGAAGATCGAGTTGGTATCGCCCTCCACCTTTTCATAGTAGATTTCGAGCGGTAACGCGCTCTTCTCCGGCAGCGGATGGAGGGTGGGGGTGGCGGAGTCGGAGGGGAGCCGCATGATGAGGGCCGCACCGAGGATCAGCAGGGTGGCGGCTGCGATGATCCAGAGGAGCGGTCGCAACGGATTGGCGACCCCTTTGCTGCTGGCGGCCGGCTGGTTGAAGCCGAGGTCGACGAAGACAGGAGCGCTGGCCGTCGCGGTTTGTGCTGGCGTCGTCTCCTCCGGCGCGGCTGCGTCGGCCGCCGTTGGCGCTGCCGCGTCGCTGGCCGCAGCACTGCCGCTGGCGTGGGTCACGACGAGCAGGGTATTGCCGATCAGCACCTGGTCGCCCGCCTTGAGCCTGGTGGGCGCCTTGATCTCCTGATTGTTGACCAGCGTGCCGTTGGCGCTCTCGAGGTCGGCAACCTGCAGCGTGTTCTCCTCGAAGTCAAAACGGCAGTGCTGGCGCGAGAGCACGGGGTCGTTGAGGGTCAAGTCGTTCCGCGAAGAGCGCCCGAGTGTGGCGCCGCCAGCCGGAATGGTGAGGTGGCGACCGAGGTCGGGGCCTTTGATGACGGTGAGGTGTGGGATGGCAGTCTGCATAAGGTATCGCTTTACGGTTCGAGAAGCAGGCGTTGTCCGGCTACGGGCGCCAGGGCTTGTGGCACATGGCGCTCCTGCAGCAAGGCAACCATGGCGCCCGTCTGGGCCTCATCTCCGTGGAGGGCAAAGGCGTTGCGCAACGCGGGCGTCTGGAGCTCATCAAACCAGCGCATCAAGCCGGTGCGGTCGGCGTGGGCGCTGAGGGCGTTGACGGTGTGGACGCGGGCGTTGAGTGGCACCGGCTGGCCGAAGATACTCACCGTCGGCTCACGGTTGACGATGCGGCGGCCGAGGGTATGCTCGGCCTGGTAGCCTACGATCAGCACGATGTTGCGCGGATCAATGATCGAGTTGCGCAGGTGGTGTACGATGCGCCCGCCCTCGGCCATGCCGGAGGCGGCGATGATGATCATCGGGCCGGGGGTGGTGTTGAGCGCCATGCTCTCGGCCACGCTCAGGGTGAAGTGGAGACCGGGGAAGTCGAGCGGGTTGCGGCCGGAGTTGAGGATGGCACGGGCGTCGGCGTCGTAACACTCAGGGTGTTGGCGGTAGACCGCCGTGGCGCGGATGGCGAGCGGGCTGTCGACGTAGACGGGCGTGGGCGGTATCCGCTTGGCGGCCACGAGCTGGTTGAGGTAGTAGAGGATATTCTGGGTGCGTCCGACGCTGAAGGCGGGGATGATCAGTTTGGCCTTCTGGTGGTGGATATCTTCGATAAAGCCTTTGAGCCGGCCGAGGACGTTGTCGATGTGGGGGTGTTCGCGGTCGGCGTAGGTGCTCTCGATCAGCAGCGTATTGACGTCGGGCACAGTCACGGGCTTGCGGATCAGGGGCTGGTGGTCGTTGCCGAGGTCGCCCGAGAAGAGGAGGCGGTGGGTCTGGCCGGCGCGGTTGCGCACATCGAGCTGGATGGTCGCCGAACCGAGGATATGCCCCGCTTCGTTGAGGGTCACACTGACGCCCTGGCCGAGATCGACCGTCTGCTGCAGGTGGGTGGGGCGCATCAGCTTGCTGAGGCGGGCCACCTCGGCCTCTTCATAGAGGGGCTCAAAGAGGTTTTTGCCCTGCGCCTTGCGCTTCTTGTTGACGAAAGCGAGGTCCTGACTCTGAAGGTAGGCGGAGTCGTAGAGCATCACGTCGCAGAGGGCGGCGGTGGCGGGCGTGCAGATTACAGGTCCCTGATAGCCGCGCCGCACCAGCGTGGGCAGGTTGCCGCTGTGGTCGATATGGGCGTGCGAGAGGACGACGCAGTCGAGAGTGGTGGCATCAAAGGGGAGGTTGCGGTTGCGCTCAAAGGCCTCTTTGCGGTGCCCCTGAAAGAGGCCGCAGTCGAGGAGGATACGGAGGCCGTTGGCCTCAACCAGATGCATTGAACCGGTGGTGGTGCGTGCCGCACCGTGGAAGTTGATAGCCAGCATAATAGCGTCTCTCTGCTTGCAGCTCGAATCTTATGTAACCATATTTGAAACGATGGCGGCGGAAATGTCAAGCGGCAGATAGTTGGCGGCGAGCAGCGTCTCGAGGGGGCGGCTCTCCGGCTCGCAGAAACCGAGGTGGTTGTGGCGGCGCCAGCCTTCGCCGAAGGTGCAAGAGCCCCCGGCGACCTCTCCCATGCGGCGCGAGAGCTGCTGCATCGTAATGAGGTATTGGCTCATCGTCTGACTCGCATCGAGCCACGCCTGCTGGCTCTGGTGCGCCGCCAGGGCGGCCGTTTTGATCTCGATTACGTCGTCGATTGCGATGACAAAATCGGGACGCTGGAAGCGGTTGAGGCCGTCATGATGGCCATGCGGCTGGGCGTGGTAGAGGACGACGGGCTGATCGAGCGCCGCTTGGGGCGGAGTTACGGGGTAGTTGGGCATGCCGCGGCTGAAGGCGGCGGTGACCGCCAGGCGGCAGGTGTTGGTGTGATCCTCCATGTAGTCGAGTGGCGAGGGGAGCAGCATGATGTCGGGTGCGATCTGGCGCACGAGTGAGGCGAGGCGGGCCAGCAGCTCCTTCTCATAGAAGATGCCGAGGTCGACGGCCAACGGCGGGTGCCAGGTGGCATCGAGAATCTTGGCCGCCTCGCGCGACTCCGCCGCCCGCACGCGGGCGGTGGTGGCGCCATCCATCACGCTCGAGCCGCAGGAGCCATCGGCCAGCGACATTACGTGGAGCCGGCAGCCGGCGCGCCGCAACAGGAGCAGCGTGCCGGCCATGCCGAATTCGACGTCATCGGGGTGCGCCCCGATCGCCATGACGCAGGGTTGCGTGGCCATCAATGCATCTCCACCTGGCAGGTGCCGAAGCCGGGCCGCAGGAAGTTGAAGCGGACGTTGGGGTGGTCAGCCAGCAGCGACATCGGTACGGCGGTATCGGCGATCCCGCGTCCGATCATGAGGGCCGTCAGACGCATGCCGAAGGGGTTGTCGTGGTGACCGGGATGCCAGATGGAGACGGTCTCGGCGCGCCACGTCTCCACCGGACCGATGGTCACGGCTTCATGCGGCACATTCTGGACGGTACCACCGCCCGAGGTGCGGGCATTCTGCATCATCGTCATCGGATGGAGATCGACGAAGCGGGTCCCGAGCTGGCGATACTCAGCCGGCGTGGGCGGGGCATCCTGATACTTGCCTTCACGGCGTGGCGGATCGTTAAAGGCCCAATGTTTGACCTCTCCCTGACCACCCTGCATCAGCAGGCAACGGACGCCATCCCAGGTCTTGGTGAAGGCTGCCAGATCTTCACTGGGGAAGTGTATCTGGCTGTCGGATAGACGCAGATGGGGTGCGATACGGTTAAAGCAGAGGTCGTAGGCGGCTTTGGCAAAACCGAGGGGGTAGTTGCGATCCACCGCCTTGCCATCGACGATCCATTCGTCCATGCCCCAGTAGTGGCAGTGAGTCAGGTCGAGCTCAATCTCGTTGACGATCTGGGCTACGAGAGGCAGTTGTTCGGTCGGCCCGATCGGACCACAGACGCCGACAGGCTGTTCCGGGGTGGCTTGACGCCACGCCTCGATAAACTCCAGCGCTTCGGCCAGGTAGAATTCACGCTCGTTGTCGTAGAAGGTTACCTTGAAGCCGGGACGTGAGAGTGCGATAACATCATTCTCGGTAAGTTGTGCTGCTTCGTCGAGCAGCTCTTTATTGAGTGTCGTATAGTCCCACCAGGCGGGGGCGACTCGGCTGATTGCGCGCATTGTTTTTCTCCGATAGGTCAGGGTGTTCTCTTTGGGTTAGCGTGTGGTTGATGGCCACAACAGATGGTAGTGTAGCATACTGCGGCACAAAGTGCATGCAGAAGTGCACCGTGCCAGCCCACACGCCCTTTGCTGTTAAGGCCTTTTGCCTTTCAACGCAGATGCCGCAGATAGCCGTGCAAAATTGCCCCTGCTGAGCAGGGTCGCTAATCGCTCAATTTTGCCCGGCTACAGGTGCCGGGGTAGGGCGCGCTCTTCGCAGCGCGCCGGGATCGTTTAAGCGTGACGTTTAAGGTTGCCGTTTAAGCGTGCCCGCTTCCTCTTCATAAACGCCCTCTTAAACGCCATAGCCGGGAGTCATGGGGTCGGGGGTCATCAGGCGGCCTATCCCGCCGCCGCCCCGCCTGACTTCCGCCGCCCCGCGTCGGAGCACCGCCTTCAGGCGGCAGCGATCGAGGGGCTTCAGCCCCGGTTACAGCCGTGTTCCGTCGGGCCTGAAGGCCCTTTTTGGCTTCCGGCTAAAGCCGGTACTCCGGCCGGGATGGGGGCACCGCCACTAAGGCCCGCCGCTTGCGCCGCTTCGATCGAATCGATCGAGTCGATTGAGTCGAGAGAATCGATTCCTTCGACTCCCTCGATTGCTTCGATTCGCTCGATCGGCAGCATAAGCGGCGCCCCTGCGGCTGCGCCTACGCTCCACAACTCACAGCTCACAATTCACATCCGCCTTGGCACCCCACAGCTCTCATTCGTGGTTAAAAAAGGCCCCGTCTCCACCCGCCTTTGCCGTGAAGGGCCTGTCCCTAACAAGTGAAGGGCCTGTCCCTAATAGCGCATACTCGAGATCAGCGTTCGCTTCCACATGCCTTTCTCAGCCAATAATTCCCCACAGCTCTCATTCGTGGTTTTAAAAGGCCCCGACCCCACGATTATTGCTTTGCGGCAGCGCCCTGCCTATGGTAAAAAGGTATGGCATTGCGGCAATCAGGCCGCAACGCCACAACGAACGACGATTTCGTCCGGCTTTTTTGAGAGTGAGAGATGCAGCAGCAACACAACAATAACGCAGGCGGTCCCCCGCCGGACCACCAGGCCGCGCCACAGGGAGCCGCCACAGAGCAACCACTGCCGGAAAACACTATCCGGCACAAAATCCTGGTCATGTCAGGCAAAGGCGGCGTCGGCAAGAGCACCGTCGCCACCAACCTGGCGATCTCGCTCGTGCTGGCCGGCAAGCGCGTCGGCCTGCTCGATATCGACCTGCATGGACCGAGCGTCCCCAAGATGCTCCACCTCGAAGATGCCCGGATCGAGATGGTCGATGGCCACATCCAGCCGGTAGTCATGGCCGGCCTCAAGGTGATGTCGGTGGGACTGCTGTTGCGCGACCGCGACACCCCGGTGGTCTGGCGCGGACCACTCAAGATCGGCGCCATCAAGCAGTTTCTGGAAGAGGTCGAGTGGGGCGATCTCGACTACCTGATCATCGACTCCCCCCCCGGTACCGGCGATGAGCCGCTGACCATCGCGCAACTGGCGCAACCGCTGACCGGCGCCGTCGTGGTCACCACGCCGCAAGAGGTGGCGCTGGCCGATGTGCGCCGCTCGATCACCTTCTGCCAACAGCTCAAGATGCAGATCCTCGGTGTGGTGGAGAACATGAGCGGCTTTGCCTGTCCCCACTGCAAAACGGTCACCGATATCTTCAAGAGTGGCGGCGGCGAGAGCCTGGCCGCAGAGTATGGCGTCCCCTTCCTCGGACGCATTCCGCTCGATCCGGCCATCGGTATTGCCGGTGATGATGGCAAACCCTTCATCTACCACTACAGCAAGACCGCCACCGCCGAAGCTTTTGTCAAGGTGATTGCCCCGCTGCTGGAGCTGCCATAGCGCGCCCTACCCTGGCCTACGGGGTGCGTAACATGCCTTTGACGGGCAGGGGGCCGATGATCGGGCGGGCGTAGTCGAGAAAGGCGGCGGTGACGTCGTTGCCGGCGCGGTTGATGAATTTGGCGGGCATAGAGCGGGTTTCGCGGGCGACGCTCTTGAGCGGCACCACTTCGTAAGTAACGCCATAACGGGGGCCGGGGCGCCGCTTGATGGCGATCGAGCCGCTGCTGTAGTTGCCGCTGAGGGCGGCCTTGACGGCGGCGACGGCGACGGCGCGCGCTTCACGCGCATCGACTTCGGAGGCGATGCCGGGGAAGGAGCGTTGCAGATAACCGAAGGTGTCGGCGCGCACACGGCTGATACCAGCATCACGCACCCAGCCGGCCAGGAGGTCGCCCAGGGCACCGGAACCGCTGAGCTGGATGTTGCCGTGGGAGTCCTGCTCTTTGATAAAGCGGGCGGCGACCGCTTGGCCGGAGGCGTCGCTGATCCCCTCTGAGACGGCGACGACGCAGCGTCCGAGACGCGCCACCACCCCTTTGACATCGGCGACAAACTGCTGCGGGTCGAAGGGGCGTTCGGGGAGGTAGATCAGGTGCGGGCCGTCGTCGGGCGCGGTGCGGGCGAGGGCCGAGGCGGCGGTGAGGAAGCCGGCGTGGCGTCCCATGATGATGTCGATCTTGACGCCGCCGAGGGCGCGGTTGTCGAGGTCGTCGCCCATCAGGGCGCAGGCGACGAAGCGGGCAGCGCTGCCGAAGCCGGGGGTGTGGTCGTTGGCGCGCAGGTCGTTATCGATCGTCTTGGGGATGTGGAAGGCGATCAGGTCGTGGCGGGCACGGCGGGCGGCCTGGTTGATGATGTGGACCGTCTCGGCCGAGTCGTTGCCGCCGATATAGAAGAACCAGCGGACATTACGGCGGCGCAGGAGGTCGAAGATCGCCTGGCAGTCGGCAGCAGTTGGCTTGCGGCGCACCGAGCCGAGGGCGGCGGAGGGGGTCTGGGCGATGCGCTCGAGGTTGGCGGGGGTTTCGCGCTGCAGTTCGAGGAGGTCGTCCTGCAGCAGGCCGGCAATGCCGTGGCGGGCGCCGTAGATGGTCGCGACCTGACGACTCTTTTTGGCTTCGAGAATGAGGCCGACGAGGCTCTGGTTGATGACCATGGTGGGGCCGCCGCTCTGGGCGACGAGGAGGTTGGCACGGTTAGTCCGGTTCATGCTGTTCCTTGGGTTAGAGGCGCAGGCCGTAGCGCGCGAGGAGGAGGTCGGAGGGGATTTCGGTGACAAAGCGTGAGGGGCGGCAGGCAAAGGCCTGGCCATCGTGGAGGTGCCGCCATTCGGGGACACAGATGTGGAGCACGTCGCGGGCACGGGTGGTGGCGACGTAGAAGAGGCGGCGCTCTTCGCGGTCGTCGTCGACCTCGCCGAGGGCGCGGCTGGAGGGGAACATGCCTTCGCTGGCCCAGAGGATAAAGACGTGGGGCCATTCGAGACCTTTGGCCTGGTGGATGGTGCTGAGGCGGAGGGCATCGCGCTCGGGAGCGCCCGGTGTGCCTTCAACCTGGTCGGTATTGGTGAGGAGCGCCACCTCTTGCAGAAACATGGCAACCGAGCTGCTGGCGGTGATCTGATTGGCAACCTCGCGCACGTCGTCGGCCCGCTCGGAGGCGTCGTCGTAGCTCTTCTCAAGATAAGCGGTGTAGAAGTGGTCGAGGAAGTCGTTGATCAGAAAGACGACGCGGGCCTCGCTCTCGGAGGCGTGGTAAGCGCTCATGAGGTCGGCGACCCGGTGCCACTGGTCGCGGGCGGAGGGGCGCATCAGTTCGTTCAGTTTTTTAACCTGGGCCGGTTCACGGCAGTCGAAGCTGCCGCCGAGCTTCTGCCAGAGGGTGGCGGCGGTACGGGGGCCGACGCTGGGGAAGAGGCAGAGGAGGCGGTCGAAGGCGAGGCGGTCGTGGGGATCGAGGGTCAGGCGCAGCAGCGCCAGCAGGTCTTTGATGTGGGCCTGTTCGAAGACGCCGATGCCGGAGGTGATGACGAAGGGGATGCGGGAGCGGGTCAGCTCCATCTGCAGCTCGATGGAGTGGTAGTGGGCGCGGTAGAGGATGGCGATATCGCGCAGGGGGCGTCCCTGCTGGTGGGCGCGGTTGACGAGGCGGACGACAGCGGCGGCCTGTTCGGAACCATCACGCAGAAAGAGGGCGGTTGGTTTGACGCCAGCGCTGCGGGTGGCGCGCAGTTTTTTCTGGAACTGCTCGGGGTTGCCGGCGATCGAGGCGTTGGCGACGGCGAGGATTTCGGGGGTGCTGCGGTAGTTGCGTTCGAGCTTGATGATGCGGGCGGCCGGATAGCGGGTGGGGAACTCCATGATGTTGCGGAAGTCGGCGCCGCGCCAGGAGTAGATACATTGGAAGTCGTCGCCGACGGCCATGACGTTGGCGTGGTCGCCGGCGAGGCCGTCGACCAGGAGCGTCTGGAGGTGGTTGGTATCCTGAAACTCGTCGACGAGGATGTGGCGGAACTGCTGCCGGTAGCGGGCGGCGATATCGGGGCACTCCTCCACCAGGCGCACGCCGTTGACGAGGAGGTCGTCGAAATCCATGATGCCGAGTTCAAACTTGCGTTGCTGGTAGAGTTGGTGGATGCGGCAGATATCGGCGGGGTCGACGGCAAGCTGGTCGAGGCGGCTCTCGAGAAACTCGTCGAGGGGCAGGCCGCGGTTGGCGGCCTGGCCGAAGAGACCGGCGAGGATGGCCTTCTTGGGAAAGTCGCGCCCGCCGAGCTTGAGCTCCTTCATGCAGTCGGCGACCAGCTTGTGGGAGTCGTCGCGGTCGGCGATGACGAAGCCGTGGCGGTAGCCGATGCGGGGGGCATAGCGGCGCAGCAGGCGGTTGCAGACGTGGTGGAAGGTGCCGCTCCAGACGTCGCCGACGGCATCGCCGACGACGTGGCGGGCGCGTTCGAGCATCTCACGGGCGGCCTTGTTGGTAAAGGTGAGCAGCAGGATGGCGTCGGGCGGGGTGCCTTGTTCGACGAGGTAGGCGACGCGGTAGACGAGCGTCTGGGTCTTGCCGGTGCCGGCGGCGGCCAGCACCAGCAGGGGGCCGTCGCCGGCGGTGGCGGCGGCGTGTTGCTCGGGGTTGAGAAGGGAGGCGTAGTCGATCATGATTCGGTAGCGGTGGCGGGCGGTTGGTCGGCCAGTTCGATAATGGGCGTAGCGAGGGCAGCGTGCCAGGCGGCTTCGGCGGTAGCCAGGGGTGTTTGCAGCGTCGGGGCGAGGTTGCCGAGGCCGAGGTTTTCCGGCGGCGTGCCGTGTCCGGTAATCGCCTGGACGACGGTGGCGGCGGTAAGGGTGGCGGGGTCGTGGCGCAGCAGATAGTGGTCGGGCTGGGCGGCCGACTCATCGATGAGGTGGGCCTGGCGCAGGTCGTTGATGACGTCGGTGAGGAGGCGGATGGAGATGCGGTGGGTGTGGGCAAAGGTGACGGCATGGAGCGGGGCGGTGCCGGCGCGCATGGCGCGGGCGAGGGCGGTGGTAAACCAGAGGGCGAGTTGCCAGCGGGCGCGGATGCCGGCGTGGCGTGCCCCCTGTTCGCGCCCGTAGGTGTCGGCATACTGGGCGGCAAAGGCGAGTTCGGCCCCGAAAAGGACGATCTGCCAGCTCGTATAGACCCAGGCGAGGAGGATCGGCAGAATTGCCAGACCGCCATAGAGTTTGCTGTATTTGATCACGCCGACCTGGAGGGCGGTGCAGATGTGGAGCCAGACTAGGAAGGCGAGGGCGGTGACGCAGCCGCCGAGGAGGGCGGGACGCAGGCGGACGCGGGTATTGGGGACGAAGAGGAAGATGGTGGTGAAGAGGAGCAGCGTCATAAAGAAGGAGGCACCCTGCTGGGCCGAGAGGAGCCCCCCGGCGGCCAAGGAGAGTTCCAGCAGCAGGCCGTCGAGGTGGCGCAGCACGAGACCGGCGACGGGGATGGTGGTGGCGGCCAGGATGATGAAGGGGACGATGATGATGATGGTCAGGTAGTCGGAGAATTTGCGCCAGAGAGAGCGGGGCGGGGCATTCCAGATGTGGTTGAAGCTATACTCGACCTGCTTCAACATGCTGATGGCCATCAGAAGCAGGGCGATCAGGCCGATGCCGCCGAGGGTGCCGAAGCCGATCCAGGCGATCTGCTGGAAGAGCCAGTCGCTGTAGTAGTTGAGGCGCTCGACAAACTCGCCGATCAGGGCGGCCTCCTGGCCGTCGCTGTTGAGGTTGGCGGCCAGCAGGCGGTCGCCGAACTTGGCGATCTCGCTCTGGATATAGTGTTGCGCGATGGTGTCGCCGCCGAAGACGCGGGCCAGGGCGAGGGCGAGGGCCAGCAGCGGCACGAGCGACATGAGGCTGTAGTAGGTGAGGGCCGAGGCGTGGAGGCGGCAGTAGTCGTCGCGATAGCCGCGCCAGACGAGCTGGAAGACGCGCAGGCCGCCGATGAGCCGCCGTCCCAGCCAGCCGAACTGGTCGGGCTCGACCTCCCAGAGCTGCTCGTGCAGCAGCTTGAGCCAGCGCCAGCCGAATCGGCCCTTACCGGCAGCGGGGGTCTGCTCTGGCGTCGGCGCCATGCTAGCGCCCCCGTCTCTGGTTGCCGTCGGCGTCGTCGGCCGCGACGGGCCACTCCAGGCTCATGTTGACGCGATGGATTTCGGGGCGGTTGGCCACGCCGGTGATGGTGAGGGCGGTGACGCCGCAGTAGGGATTGGCCTGCTCGAGCTGTTCGATGAGGGCAAAGGTTTCAGCGTAGCTGGCCTCACCGGTCAGCTCCACGAGGTAGCGGTCGAAGGCGCGCTCAGGGCTGTTGCCGGGAGTCTTGGCCAGCTTGGCGCCCTTGGCCGCTTTGGCACCCTTGGCCGGCTTGGCAGCAGCTTTCGGCTCGGCACCGGGCGTCGGCTGGCGACCGATTTCGTTGAGCGCCGTGATCTTGAAGGAGCTGGCGGCAGCGAGGCGGTAGAGATCGCGCTGCACCGGATAGGAGCCGAGCACGGGGCGGATGACAAAGCGGTTGGTTTCGTTCAACAGATAGGCGGTGAGCCGTTCGACCTCATGGTCCATTCTGGTGATCGAGCGCACACCATCAAGGGCGCGCGTGCTGCGGGCCACCTGGCTATCGAGTTCGCGGCGCACAACGGCTTCACGCTGCTTCATGGGCGAGATCAGGAAGACGACCACCAGCACCATGGCGACGACGGCTGCCAGGGCGAAGAGGACCCCCATCTGTGAGCGCGAGACGGCACTAAGATCAAAACTCATCAATACCTCCTGGGGGCAAATTTGCAGCGAATCTCAAAGATATTGGCCAGCGAGCCGAGGCTCTGGGGATCGACCCGGATGCCGCCCGGTTCGACCGTGCCGAACTCGTTGGGCGGCTCGACCGCCTGCAACGCGGCGATAATCGCCTTGACGGCGGCATCGCTGTTTTCAGCGGCGACGCGTCCGGCGAGGCGGAGTTCGAACTGCCGTGCCATCCCGCTTTCGTCTTCGGTGTTGGTGTGGCGCAGGGCGACCTCGGTGAGCTGGACCTGCGGCGGAATGGCAGCCGCCAGCGCCAGCAGGCGGGTGCTGACGTTGACCTGCGCATTGCTGAAGGCGGCGAGGTTGGCGGCGACCGCCGTGATGGCGTTGAGTTTATCGTGCGTGACCTCATAGCGGCGGAAGTCGCTCCGCAGGCTCTCCCACTGCGCTTCAGCCCGTTTTTTGCGCAGTTGCGCCTCCTGCAGCGTAATGAAGGCGTGGAGGCCGTAGAGGGCCAGGGCGGCGATGGCGACGCCCGAGAGGGTCCACCAGGTGGTGCGCAACACCATGACGCCTGGATCGCGGCGCTCCGTCTCCTGCAACAGATTGATATTGATCACTAATCGCTCTCCAGTAGTCCCAGCGCCACGCCTGTGGCGGCATGAAAGCTCTGCTCCAACCCGTCGGGCTGCCCGGTGTTGAGCTTGGGGGAGATGGTCATCCCCTGCCAGGGGTTCCAGCGCTCCGGCTCGAGGCCGACCTGCTGCTGCAGCTCGAGGGCAAAGTCGTGGCTGTTGGCGAGCGAACCGCAGATAAAGGCCTTTTCGATCCGATGCCCCGAGCGGTGGGCGGCAAAGTCGACTGCCATGCCGAGTTGGCGCAAGAGCCCCTCAAAGACGCGCCGCAGCGAGGAGCGGATATCGATGGAGCTGACGGTGAGAATATCGCGGGCTGTCACCTCGTCGACGCCGAGATCGGTGATGATCTGCTGCACGACGGCGCCTGTGCCTTGCGCAAAGGTGCGCAGCACGAGAGGCTCGCCCTTGAAGCAGATGGCGAGGGTGGTGACGTGTTCGCTGGTATCGACCACCAGATCGCAGCGTGGCGTGGCCGGATCGACGCAGGCGCGTTTATAGGCTGTCAGGGTGGCGAGTCCCGAGATCTCCACCACACTGAGCGAAGGTTTGCCGGGGGGAATCAGCTCCTTGATCCACTCCACTTCGCCGGGATTGACGGCGACGGCGACGACCGGTGTATCGCGGTTGTCTTCAGCGCTCGCCAGCGCCCTCCAGGCGACGCGGCGTTCGGCATCACGCGGCAGGCCCAGCAGATCGTTGTAGGGGGCGGTGTTGAGCTTCTCCGCCGCCAGCGTCAACTGTTTGATGATCGCCCCGGGGAAGGCGTAAGCGACGGCGGCCGACCACGCCTGCAGCTCTGTGGGCAGGCGCAGGGGGGCGATTTCGTGCTCCGCTGCAGCGGGTGGTGGCGGCGCGACCGGCGGCAGGAGGGCGGCGGCCGTCACGGAGATACCGCCACCACGTTCGGCGTGGAGCCGCACCGCCCGCGTACCGGTGACACCGAGTTCAATACCGACAACGTCGCGGATGCGCGGCAGGAGTCGGGAGAGGATGGAAAGTACTTGGTTGGTCATGGTCTGTAAACCGCCTTTGTGACAGCTTAACCTCTCAGGGCGTCGAATCCAAGCCGAAAAGTTGCACCAGCGCCGGACGCAGGTTGGTGACAGCCTCGGCGCCGGCACGTATGGCGGCGGCGCTGTAGCTGGGATCGAGTGTCGGGATGTCGCCGACGGCCGGCTGGATCAGGATGTCGGGCGGATCGAGCAGCAGCCGGTTGCGCGTAATCTCATTTTCGGCAATGCGGGTGGCCAGGGTCCAGACCTCAAGCGCCGAGCGGCTGCGGCGACGGCGGGGCGGCTGTGCGGCACGGCTTTCGGAGTGTGGCGGCAGGGTGCGGGCCAGAGCCGGCCAGTGGTGGCGCAGTTCGTCCAGCAACCGGTCGAGCGGGGCCGTGGCTGCGGGTGCAGCCGTTGCGACGGAGGGCAGCGTTTCAGGCGCGCCGAGACCGCTGCGCAGGTTGACGTCGACGGCGATGATGTGGCTGGCACCCATGCTGCGCAGCACGTTGACCGGCAGAGGGTTGATCAGGGCGCCATCGACCAGTTGGCGCGCCTCGCACACCACCGGGGCAAAGACGCCGGGGATGGCAATACTGGCGCGAATGGCCGGCGTCAGGGGTCCCTCACTGAAGACGACCTCATGACGCCCCTCCAGATCGGTGGCCACCACCGCCAGCGGGGCGGACAACTCCTCAAAGCTGCGCACTTGTAGCAGGTTGAGCAGGAAACGCTGGAGACCACTGACGGCGATTTTGCGCTGGCGGGCGTAGCGGTTCTCCAAGAAGAGCTTGACCGCCGCCAGCCAGTCGAGGTGCGTGACGAGGTCGGCCAGCAGGTCGAGCTGTCCGGCCAGCCAGGCGCTGCCGACGAGCGCGCCAGCGCTAGTGCCGGCGACGTAGTCGACCTCGATGCCGAGGGCGGTCAACTGCCGCAAGACGCCGATATGGGCGGCACCGCGGGCGCCACCGGCGCCGAGCGCCAACCCGATGCGCGGCTTGGCATGCGGGGCGGCAGCGAGGGGCGCGGACGACTGATCGATAGGCTGGTTCATACTCTCTCCTGGCGACTGCAAACTCATCTTCCGGGGCAAGGGGCTCGCCGGCTACTCGAAGAGGAAGAGCTGGCCGGGGAGGTCGTTACGCCGCCGCCGCTGGCGGGCCAGCTTGGGCAGGCCCGCCTCCAGTTCACTCTCTTCGAGATTGGCCAAGATCTCCTTGGCACGATTGATGACGGCGTCCGGCAGTCCGGCGAGGCGCGCCACGTGGATGCCGTAGCTCTTATCGGCATTGCCGGGGAGGATGGTACGCAGAAAGACGATATCCTCGCCCTGTTCACGCACCTGGACGGCATAGGTGCGCACGCCGTTGAGGGTCAGGGCGAGGTCGGTCAGCTCGTGATAGTGGGTGGCAAAGAGGGTTTTGGCCTTGGCGCTGACGGTGTTGTGCAGGTGTTCGGCGACGGCCCAGGCGATGCTGATGCCATCAAAGGTGCTGGTGCCGCGTCCGATCTCGTCGAGGATGATCAGGCTGCGGGCGGTGGCATTGTTGAGGATGTTGGCCGTCTCCTGCATCTCGACCATAAAGGTGCTGCGGCCGCGGGCCAGATCGTCGCCGGCACCGACGCGGGTAAAGAGGCGGTCGACGAGCGGGATGCGGGCGGCGTGGGCCGGCACAAAGGAGCCGGCATGCGCCATCAGGGTGATCAAGGCGACCTGCCGGATATAGGTCGACTTGCCGGCCATGTTGGGGCCGGTGATGATGGCAATCTGGTTGCGCTGGCAGTCGAGGTGGGTGTCGTTGGGGACAAAACGTTCGGCCTCGGGCAGTTGTTCGATCACCGGGTGGCGTCCCGCCACGATCTCCAGCGTGTCGCCGGCGTGCATCTCGGGGCGGATGTAGTCGAGCGCCAGGGCGCGGTCGGCCAGCGAGGCGAGCAGGTCGAGGGTGGCGATGGCGGCGGCGGTGGCCTGAATGGCGCCGGTGGCGCTGGCGGTGCGGTCGCGCAGCGCCAGAAAGAGCTCGTATTCAAGGGCGTTGGCCCGCTCCTGGGCGCCGAAGATGCGCTGCTCATACTCCTTCAGCTCGGGGGTGATAAAGCGCTCGGCGTTGACGAGCGTCTGACGCCGTTCATAGTCGGCCGGCACGTGGTCGCTCTGTCCCCTGGAGACCTCGATGTAGAAGCCGAAGACTTTGTTGTGGCGCACCTTGAGTGTTTTAATGCCGGTGCGCTCCTGTTCGCCGGCCTGATAACGGGCCAGCCAGAGGTGGCCATCATGCGCCATCTGGCGCAGCTCGTCGAGCTGGCCATTGTAACCCTCGCGTATCAGTCCGCCCTCCTTGAGCGGGAGGGGCGGGCTCTCGACCAGCCCTGCCAGCAGTTCGGCAACCAGCTCAGGCAGCGGCTGGAGTTGGGCGGTCTCATGCTGCAACAGGGGATCGGTGGTCGTGGCGAGCAGCTCTTGCAGGGCAGGCACATGCTGCAGCGAAGTGGCGAGCGCCCGCAGGTCGCGGGCATTGCCGACCCCGGAGTCGATGCGGGCAATCAGCCGCTCCAGGTCGCGCACCTGGGTCAATTGCTCACGCAGATCGTTCAGCAGGGTGCGCTCGCGGCAGAGGGTGGCGACGGCCTCGTGACGCCGAGTGATGGTCTCCAACTGCGCTGAGGGGCGCAGCAGCCAGTGACGCAGCAGCCGGGCGCCCATCGGGGTGCGGGTGTTGTCGAGCACTCCCAGCAGGCTGGTGTTGGCGGGACGGCCCCGCACGGGGAGCAGGTCGAGGTTGGCACAGGTGGTCTCATCGAGCAGCAGGCTGTCGCTGGAGTGGCGTACCTGCAGTGTGCGGACGTGGCTGATCGAGCGCCGCAGCTCCTCGCGGACGTAGTGCAACAGACCGCCGGCCGCACCGCTCAGCAGCGGACGGCCTTCGCAACCGAAGCCGTCGAGCGAGTGGACTTTAAAGTGGCGCAGCAGCAGCTCGCGAGCCTGCTCGGGTTGCAGCGTCCACTCCTCGACCTCGGTCACGGCGGCGAGGTTGGCGTTCTGCAGGATGGTTGCGACGGGGTCGGTGCGGCGCTGCGTGGCGGCGACGAGGCACTCACTGGGGGCGTAGCGCCGCAAGGCATCGGCCAGCGCCCCGGCGGTGGCAAACTCCTCAACGCTGAGGTCGCCGATGGAGAGATCGAAGAGCGCCAGGCCGTAGTGGCCGTTGTGCTGCACGAGGGCGGCGAGGTAGTTGTTGCGGGCGGAGTCGAGGATCGCATCTTCGATGATGGTGCCGGGCGTGACGATGCGGGTGACTTCGCGGCGCACGATTCCCTTGGCGGTGGCGGGATCCTCCATCTGTTCACAGATGGCGGCCTTGCGTCCGGCACGTATCAGCTTGGCAAGGTAGGTATCGAGCGCATGGTACGGCACGCCACACATCGGGGCGCCGGCGCGGTGTGTGAGAGCGACGCCGAGGAGCGGGGCGGCCACCCTGGCATCTTCAAAGAACATCTCGTAGAAGTCGCCCATGCGGAAGAGGAGCAGCACATCGTCGGGCAGCTCGCTGCGGATGCGGTAAAACTGCCGCATCATCGGGGTCATCTCATCCTGGCGTGCCATCATGGTGTGGCCTCCGGCGCCACGGTGGCGCTGTAGCAGCGCGCCAGACGCTGCCAGCCCTCATTCGTGACGTCTTCAGCCCGGCTGGCGGAATCGATGCCGGCCTCAGCCAGCAGCGTGGCGACACTCTCGTCTGACAGGCCGTGGTGCGCCAGCAGGCTGCGCAGCGCCACAACAAGCTGTTTGCGGCGCTGGCTGAAGAGGTGGCGCGTGAGGTGATCGAAGGCGTCACGTTCACGGGGGGTTAGCGGCAGGCGCTGGTGGCGTTGGAGCTGCACGAGGATCGAGGCAACCGCGGGACGCGGCCAGAAGCAGGTGGCCTTGACGGTACGCAGCAGGGTGACGTCGTAGTTCTGCTGCACCCAGACGCCGGCCTGGCCTCTGGCGGCGCTGCCGGGCGCGGCTGCCAGGCGTTCGGCGACTTCGCGCTGCACCATCACGATCAGCCGCCCGGGCGCCAGGCGGTGGCGGCAGAGGTCGAGCAGAATGCGGGTGCCGCTGCTGTAGGGAAGGTTGGAGACCGAGGCGTGAAAGCGTGGTGTGGTGCTGTCCGGGGTCGCCAGCAGGGTGTCGAGCGGCTGCTCCAGCATATCCCCCTCGATCAGGGTAAAGCGTTCATGCTGCCCCAGCGAGCGGCGCAGCCAGTCGGCCAGCCGGTGATCCTTCTCCACGGCAGTTACGGAGGCACCGGTTGCCAACAATGCCCCGGTCAGGGCACCGAGTCCCGGTCCTACCTCCAGCACTGCCAGCTCCGGTTGCAGCGCGGCAGCGGCGACGATATGGTCGAGGATGTTGTCATCGATGAGGAAGTTCTGTCCCAGGGTCCGGTTGGGATGGAAGTCGTGCTCCCGGCACCAGGCTTTGACAGCGGATGGTCGGTGGGGGCAGATCATCACGGGAGTGGATAGCGACGCACAGTGGTAGACTCTTTCAGGCTCTCGATCCAGGCACGGTGACGGCGCGCAATCTCCTGCTGCCGGAAATGCTCTTCGATACCGCGCCAGGCATCGGCCAGCGGCAGGATACCATCGGGCCGTTCGTCGAGTTTGGCGACGATATAGATGCCACTCTCGGTCTCGATCAGGTTGCTCACCTCGCCCACCTTGAGGCTGCGCAGGGCGGTGGCGATCTCGCTGCGGAAGTCCTCCTCTGGGTCGACAAAGCCCCAGTCGCCGCCGGTGGCCGCGTGCGCCTCGGCCGACTCGGCCGCCGCCACGGCTTTGAAATCTTCGCCGCTACGGATGCGTTCCAGTATTTTTTGCGCCCGTGCGTTCCTGTCGGTGCCCGTCTCATCCTCCGCACCGGCCACGAGGATCATGCCGACGCGCACATTGCCATCGAGTTTAAAGAGGGGCTGGTTGGTGGCATACCAGTCGCGCACGGCGGCGGGCGAGATGGCGATGTTGCGATCGACAAACTGCTGCCGCATGGTCGAGACGATCAGCTCCTCCTCGGTGCGTTTGCGCCAGGCATCGTAGCCGATACCCTCGCGGCCCAGGCGCTCAACCAGACGTGCGCGGTCACCGCCAAAGCGCTCTTCGATCACATCGGTAACGCGTTTATCGAGCGCCCACTGTGGAATCTTCTGTTTCAGGGCCTCATAGGCCTGCAGCACCAGTTGGCGTTCGATCAACATCTCCAGCGCATCGTTGTAGAGAACGTTCAACTGCTTCGCCTGCTCGCCGAGTGGAATCTGGCGCAAGGCACCGATTTCACGCGCCATCAGCATTGTTTCGGCGATGGTGATGCGCTGCGCCCCCACTTCGGCAGCGACACCATCAAGCAGCAAGGGGGCGCTGCTCTCCGTTGCCGCACGGCTTGGCTGCAGCGGCAGCAGGCTGTAGAGCAGGAGCACAGGAAGCAAAAGAATGACAAAAGGTCGCATCGTTACATCTCTCTCAAGTTATACGCTTAACTCTACTCTTTTTACGGCTCAATGTACAGTTGTATTGCTCTTGGCACTGTTGTATAGTGATACCGAATGCACTGGCGTTTTACAACTTTCAACAGGGAAGCAGGGCAAGCATGAAGGAAGATGCCAGATGACGAGCGCAAAGTGGGAGAGCGTGCGGGAGCGGATGGCGGCCTTGAAGGTGGCAATCGCTACGGTGATTGTGGGACAGGATGAGGTGGTGGAGCTGCTGCTGACGGCGCTGCTCTGCAAGGGCCATTCGCTGCTGGTGGGTGTGCCGGGTCTGGCCAAGACGCTGCCGGTGACGGAGTCGGATCTGCGGGGCTTGAGTACCGGAGAGATCAGGTCACTGGGGGTGGTGGCAGCAGGCTCGGGGCGTGAGCTGCGCCGTTGGCAGGAGGGGATTGAGCTCTGGCCGCATTTGCCCCGGCTGGCGCTGGCCCTGTTGCTGGTGGAGGGGCTGGTCGTGACGAGCCACCTCTGGTGGCACCGCGTAAGCGGTGACAGGGACGGCTGAAGAGATTGTAAGCTGTGAGCTGTGAAGGGTAAGCTGTGGGGAGCAAAAGCGCAGTTGCATAAGCGCCGCCCCCCAAGGAGCTTCGCACCCCGCGCTCACTTCTCGCTTTTACTTCTCACTTCAAAGGTTCGCTCCCGCTTTGCGCAATGCCCGCCGCAACGCCTTGCCATCCAGCTCAATCATCTTCTTGTGCCCCAGCTTGAGCGCCAGCGCCGCCGCCATGCCCGCTGCCTGCCCTACCGTCATCGCCGGTGCCATCACCCGCGTACTGCTGTGAATCGCATGATCCACCGAGATTGGACGTCCCGCAATCAGCAGATTGTCGATATCAGCCGGCACAATACAGCCGTAAGGAATCTCATACCACTCGTTTTCGGGCAGCGTGTTGATTACCGTCCCCTTGCCATCAGGATTGTGGATATCGATACAGTAGCGCACCCGCGCAATCGCATCGGCAAACTTGCGCCGTTTGTCAAACGCCTCTCGCGTCAGCATCACATGTCCCACCACGCGCCGACTCTCCCGCACGCCCACATGATATCCCATCGAGTGCAGCGTCGCCTCCTCAAAGCCGGCAATCTCACGCCGCAGAAAGGCGAGGAAATGACGCAACTGCTTGTGCCCCAGCAACTCCGCCTGCGACAGCTCACGCCCGTTTACTGCACTATGTCGGATAATACGCGTCGTGTTGAAGTGTATTACATCCGGCTCCAGCCAGTGGAAGTAGAGCACATTCTCTCGCAAACACTCGATCTCACCCCGCTCCACCGCCGCCAGATACTTCTCATTGATCTCACTGTGCGGCGGCATGCGCTCTTTGTCGACATGCCCCAGCTTGAAACAGAGTGTCATCGGCTGACAATAGCCGCTCGGACCGCCAAACTCAGTGCGACACCCCGCATAAGCCGCCAGATCGGCATCACCGCTGGCGTCGATAAAGACCGGCGCCTCAATCGCCCCCAAGCCGCTCTTGGAAGCGACCACCGCTGCCCGCAGCCGCCGCCGGCTCGCATGGGCATCCACCAGGGTATGGTGGTAGAGAATCTCCACCCCCGCCGCCAGACAGAGATCCTCTGCCGCCAGCGCCGCCGTCTCTTTGTTGATCATCCGCTCAAAGCCGTTATTGGCCTCACCCGTCAAAGGATTGGCCGCTGCCTGTGCCGGCGGCAGATAGCTGTGCATCTGCGCAATCCATTCAGGATAGAGCGGCTTGTCCAGACTCTTGTCAAAGGCATGGTTGCCCATAAAGGGATGGACCTCGCCGCTCACCGCCATGCCGCCCAACTGGCCATAGCGCTCCACCAGCAGCGTCCGTGCCCCCTGCCGTGCCGCCATCACCGCAGCACTGATACCTCCAGGCCCTCCGCCGATCACAACGACATCGGCTTTGGCAACTACCGGAATTTGACGTTCAAACGGAAGAAGTTTAGTTTTCATGCCCCCAGTCTATCACCTCCCCCTTGCTGCTGCAATCCCGCATTGCATCTGGTGTAATTGCAAGGGCGTAGCTATGCCGGACCACGCACGCGAGGAGGTGAGAAAGCAAGGGAGCATCGCTAACAAATCAGGGGCTGGCCCAGCGGTTCAGAAAATAGAAATTGTCGCCGGTAGAGGAGGCTGAAGCGGCTGGAAAGTCGGCGGGGGAGCTGCCGAAATCGTGCTGTTGGGAATGTGCCTGCATTTTTTTCGTCGCGGGCGCTTTTTTTGTTGCTTTTTTTGATAAGTGTATATACAGTTCAATTATGAATGTGAAAAATAGTGTTAAAAACCGGTTCGTTCAGAGCCGTGAGGCGGCCTTGCGGGAGATCGCCGAGATCGGTCCGTTCATTGAGGGTTCGCTGGTGAAGGTGCCGCGCAAGGACTGCCGTCACATAGCTCATCGGCTGACCTTCAAGGTCGCCGGGAAGACGAAGACTGTTTACGTGCCATTAGACCGCGTGGAGGATGTTGAGCGATGGACCAAGGAATACAAGCGATTGAAGCGTTTGATCAAGGCTGTGACGGACTCATCGTTGGGCGAACTGCGCAACCATGTCCGCAACCGCCGGGCTGCTGTGCGCGCCGACGCCGAGGACGCCCCCGAAAGGTGAAGTCTGCCGGAATCGATCCGGTTGCCGAGCTGGCCGTGACCATTCGCCACTTCTTCCCTGACTTGAGCCACTGGCTCGACGAGGTTAGCGATCCGCGCAAGTCAGGAAAGGCTGAGTACGATATGCGCGTACTGCTATTGATGGGCATGCTCATGTTTATTGGGCACACGAAGAGCCGCAACCACATGAACGATTGTGCCCGCGACGCTTCGGCACTGGCCAAGAACCTTGCCCGTCTGTCTGGGCGCGCGGTTGCAGAAGTTCCGCATCTGGACACGCTCGAAAAGGTTTTACGGAATATTGATCCATCCCACATTGAGAAGGTGCTCAGCTTGATGATACGGCGTCTGGTACGCATGAAGGCACTCGATAGGCGGCAATGAAATCAGATTCGTCACGTTCACGCCGTCTTTCTCCTACCTCCTCTACGCCATGATGCTACTCGGCTTTATCGGCATCTTTGTCGCCAAACCCTACCTTAATATGCCTGCACTCACTGGCTGGCAACCACTCAACCCACTTACCAACAGCAACGACCCCCTCCTACCCCTCCTCTTTGTTACCGTTGCCTGCGGCGCCTGCTCCGGCTTCCACGCCCTCGTCGCCTCCGGCACCACCTCCAAACAAATAGACCGCAAAGACCACGTCCGCCCCATAGCCTACGGCGGCATGCTCATCGAAAGTATCCTCGCCATCGTCTCCATCATAGCCGTCGCCACCCTCTCCCTCTCCGACTACTCCTCTGCCATGCGCGATCAAGGCCCCGTCCACCTCTTTGCCAATGGTATCGCCTCCTTCACCACCCGCCTCGGTCTCCCCCACCAAAGTGGCATGGTCTTTATCTCCCTCTCCCTCGCCGCCTTTCTCATGACCACCCTCGATACCGCCACACGCCTCGCCCGCTTTACCTGGCAGGAAATACTCCTCCCCCCAACCAACTCCCCCACCTCCCCGCCATCCAACACCACCACCCGCTACCAACTCCTCTCCAACCGCTACACCGCCACCCTCCTAGCCGTCTACGCCGCCGGCTGGCTCATCCTCGCCGGTGGCGCCAAAAGCCTCTGGCCCATCTTCGCCTCCTCGTAGCCGTTCACGGGGTATAGAAGCGGGTTTTTCGAGGTGACTCGGTGATCCTTGCGCATCAGTGGGGACGGCTGCTTCGCCTGGCGTCGATCAAGTGCGTCGGTATCCGACGAAG
>CAZRGQ010000010.1:0-11908 GCA_964599645.1 uncultured Lentisphaerales bacterium
TTCGTTTGAGGTGGTGGCTGGGCAACTCGCCCTACCCACCCTATAGAAGAGTTGATGTACCACGATTTCCACTCACTTTTGAAAATATATTTTCTCTGTCCCCGGTTTGGTCCCAGGTTTGCTGCATAGGGACAGAGAACAGCATGCGTTCTCTGTCCCCCAGCCTCCCCAGCGGCTTCTCTGTCCCTTGCGATCTTTCTCTGTCCCTTGCGATCCTGTCCCTTGCGATCTTGCGGTTCTCTTATCGCGCCTCCTATGCCTCCCCCCCCTGTCACTGACCGATTACGCAATTGCCACTCTTGGCAAGCCTGGCGAATTAGCGATGGGAGGAGGCAAGGAGGTATATCGACTAACTACGCTACGCTCCGTTGACGTCGTGTGGTGGGGAGAGGGTGGGGAGGGGGTTCGTATATGTTGCAATGCGGCTAATCGTACGAGAATTCGTCGAGGCGGGCATCGGGGCCGAAGATGAGGAGGCGGTCGGATTTTTCGACTTTTTCGTCGTCGATGGCGGTGATGATCTGGCGCGGCAGGCGCGGGTCGGCGTTGAGGCGGCGGATGGCGAGCACGGTGACGCCGTAACGTTGGCGCACACTCACCTCGGCCAGAGTCTTGCCGACCAGATCGGCGGGAGGTACGATCTCGGCGAGGCTGACGCCGTCGATCACTTCGAGCAGGTCGATCGGACTGCGGGAGAGCAGGGAGCGGGCCAGACGCTGGGCGCGGTCGCGGTTGGGGTAGATGACGATGTCGGCGCCGACGCGATTGAGCACCTTGCCGTGCAGCTCGGAGACGGCCTTGGCGACGACGGTGGGGATACCGAGGTCTTTGCAGTTGACGGTGGCCATGATGCTCCCCTCCATGCTGTCGCCGATGCAGACAACGGCGACGTCACACTCGTCGAAACCGGCCTCTTTCAGGGTACGCAGGTTGGCGGCATCGCCCTGCACCGCCTTGGAGACGAGGTCGGCGTACTCCTGCACCAGTTCGGCCGTGTGATCGATCAAGAGCGTTTCGGCCCCCTTTTCAGAGAGCGAGTTGATCAGGGCCTGGCCGAAGCGGCCGGCGCCGATAATACCGATGCGTTTCATCCTACAATAACCTCCTCTGCGGGGTAATGGAGTGTTTCGGTGGGGCGTTTGCGACTGACCGCCACCACGATGGTGAGGGGACCGATACGACCGATAAACATGGCGCTCATCAGGAGGCAACGGCCCAGGGGGGAGATTTGCGGCGAGAGGTCGAGCGAGAGCCCGGCGGTACTGAGGGCGGCGACCGTTTCGAAGAGGAGCGGCAGCGAGTCGGCGCCGCCGGGCGGCGGCGCCTCGCTGAAGAGCAGCAGTGTATAGAGGATGACGATACAGGTGATGCTGAGGAGGGTGATGGCGGTGGCCTGGCGCACTACGGTATCGGGGATGGTGCGCAGGCCGTAGCGGATCGAGGTGCGTCCGCGGACGATCGAGACCATCGTCAGGTAGAGCACCAGCAGCGTCGTTACCTTGATACCGCCGGCGGTGGAGCCGGGAGCGCCGCCGATGAACATCAGCAGCAGCGAGATGTGGCGCGTGGCTTCGGTCTGGGCGGTGGTGGTGACGTAGTTGAAGCCGGCGGTGCGGGTGCTGATGGTCTGTGCCAGCGAGGTGATAGCCTTGCGGCCGGGTGCCAATCCCTCCAGGGCATGGTGCCATTCGCAGAGCAGATAGAGCAGGGCGGTACCGAGAGTCAGGAGCAACGTCATCTGCAGTACCATGCGGCTATGGGCCGTGATGCGTCCGCGTGTATGGCGGTCGCGCTGCCAGAAGTGGAAGTGACGCAGATTGTAGAGTACCAGAAAACCGATACTGCCGAGCAGGATCAGGAGCGAGATGGTGGCGACGTAGGTGGTGTCGTGACGCAGTGCTTGCAGGCTGTCGGGGACGAGGGCGAGGCCGCAGTTGCAGAAGGCGCTGATGGCGTGGAAGGCGCCCTGATGCAGGGCGGCTGCCGGAGAGTGGCCGGCGAGGTGGTAACGCCAGGTGAGCAGCAGTGTGCCGGCGATCTCAAAGAGGAGGGCAAAGAGGATCGTGCTACGCAGCAGCGGCAGGATGCCGCTGCCGCGCGCCCCGCTGATATCCGTGGCGAGCAGCGATTCGTCGTTGACGCTGAGGCGGTGGCCGAGGGCGACAAAGGTGAAGGAGGCGACCGTCATGATGCCGATACCGCCGACCTGCATCAGCAGCATGATCACGAGCTGGCCGAAGCGGCTGTAGTAGCTGCCGATATCGACGACCGAGAGGCCGGTGACGCAGGTGGCGCTGGTGGCGGTGAAGAGAGCTGTCAGCGGATCGGCCCGGCCGGGGAGGGCGCGTGCGGCCGGCAGGAGCAGCAGCAGGGCACCGGCGAGGATGGCGGCGATAAAGGCGAGCAGCAGCCGCAAGCCGGGACGCCAGGCGTGGCGGTAGTGTCGTTCTCTGGTGGCTGGGTTACGCATGACGCGCTTCAAGGGGCGGGAGAGGGTGGGGCAGACTCCCCGCTGTTGAAGTGGCGGTCGGAGTAGGCCAGCAGTGTAGTGTTGCTGTCGCAGCTTTGGGTCAGCGCGGGGAGGTTGCGGCGGAAGACCACGCCGTAGGATTTGGAGAGGATACGGGAGTCGGCCACGATCACGAGGCCGCGGTCGTGGCGGTGCCGGATCAGACGGCCGAAGCCTTGTCGCAAACGCAAGACGGCGGCAGGGAGCGCCAGGCTCTTGAAGGAGCTGCCGCCGGCCAGGTCGATCTGTTCACAGCGGGCGCTGATAAGGGGATCGCCGGGAGAGGCGAAGGGGAGGCGTGCCACGATCACACAGGAGAGGGCGGCGCCGACGACGTCGACCCCCTCCCAGAAGGAGTGGGTGCCGAAGAGCACCGAGCGGCGATCGGCCCGGAAGGCGCGCAGCAGTTGGTCGCGGGAGCCGCTTTCGCCGTGGATCAGGAGATCGATATCGGCCTCTTTGAGCGCGGCCTCGATCAGGCGGGCGCAGTGGCGCAACATCTCATAGCTGGTAAAGAGGCAGAGGGTACGACCGCCGATGTGGGTGGCGACCTCATGTACCAGCATGGCGAGCTCGCTGACGTAGGAGCGGTCGGGATCGTTGGGTTCGGCCAAGTAGGTAGGAGCCAGCAGAGCGCACTGCGCATGGTAGTCGAAGGGGCTGGGGGCGATGCAGGTTGCCAGACGCTCCGGCTCGATCAGGTCGAGACCGAGGCGCTCGCCGATATAGTTGAACTTGCCACCGACGCTGAGGGTGGCCGAGCAGAGGATGACGCTCTCACGCGCTGCAAAGAGGTTGGCGGCCAGGAGCGGTCCGACCTTGAGCGGGGCGGCCCACGCCTCGGCCAGGCCCTCCTGACCGTGTGTGCGCTGAATCCAGTAGACAAACTCGCTATCTCCGCCGGCCAGCACGAAGTCGATATCGTGGCGCAGGGTTTCGAGCAGGGTGATGGCGCCGTTGAGGTCGGAGGTCTCTTCGCTCAGGAGGTTGAGCTCGTCGTCGGCGGCCTTGAGCAGGAGGTCGACAATCAGCTTGAGCTGCGCAATCAGATCGGCAATCGTGGCATCGACCTCGGCCTTGGCCGCCTTGAGCGTCTGCCACTGCGGCCGCTGCATGACGCCTTTGCTGCCACCCTCTGCCAAGGTGCTGAAACGGAGCGGGGTGCCATCGGCAGGCAGGAGCGCATGGAGCCGGCGGCAGAGCTGCTGACACTCGTTGCGGACGGCGGTAACGCTCAGCCCGGCCAGATCGAGTTGGGTCTTTAGATCGCTGGCCAGCTCGGGGTCGTGACGTAGCGTGCCGGTAGCGATAGTGCGCCGCAGTGTGGCGAGCAGACCACGCCGACGGCGTCCCCGGCCGCTGGCGAGGCGGCGCACGGCCAGACGGCAACGCAACGGCGAAAGTTCGATCGAGAAGTGGCGGGTGGCGGCCTCCTCCAGGTTGTGGGCTTCGTCGAAGACCACCTGCGCATGGCGCGGCAGGGCGACAGGCGAGGCAGTCCCCAGTTCGCTGAAGAGGAGGGCGTGGTTGGCCACCACCACATCGGCGCTGAGCGAGCGTTCACGCGCCTTCTGCACGAAGCAGCGGCGGTAGTGGCGGCAGGCGGGGCCGGGGCACTCTTCGGCCTGGGTGTTGAGTTGCAGCGTGAAACCGGGGTCGACGCGCGGACCGTTCTGGAAGGTATCGAGGTCGCCATCGGGAGTGGTGGCAGCCCAGGGGAGCAGCAGCGCAAGCTGGCGCTGCTCCTGCGTTTGCAAGCCGTTTGGTGCCAGCTCCAGCAACTCGGCAAAGCGACGCAGACAGAGGTAGTTGCCGCGTCCCTTGATCAGGGCGGTACGCAGCGGGCGATGTGCAGCACCACTGGTGGCGCCGGTGGCGGGCAGGGAGGAGAGCAAAGCCTGCACCAGGGGCAGGTCCTTCTCGGTAAGTTGCGTCTGGAGGTTGCGGGTGTTGGTGCTGACGACGACCGGGGTGTCGTTGAGCTGCGCCCAGAGGAGCGCGGGTAGCAGGTAGCCGAGGCTTTTGCCGATGCCGGTGCCGGCCTCGACGATCAGGTGTTGTCCGTCGTTGAAGGCCGCCACGACCCGCTCAACCATCATAAGCTGCCCCTTGCGCACCTCATAGTTGGGGATACGTTGTGCCAGAGCGCCATCGTTGCCGAGGAGCTGAACGGCGAGGGCAGGGTCGAGCGGCGAGCAGTCGGCCAGGGTCGGAGGCGGACGGCGTTCGACCTTGCGGTAGCTGGCGGGAAAGGAGTCGAGCCAGCGGGTGGCGCTGTTACCGCGTTGTACGGCCTGCTCGGCCAGGCGCAACATCCGCCCCACCTGCTCATCCTCGGCGAGGGCTTCAAAGAGTTTGATCAGGAGCTCCAGCGCCCAGAGCGGCAACTGCTCCGGCGGGCTCACCGCAGCAGCCTCTCTGCCGGCGGTGGGGGAAGGTTCCTGGTCTGATGGCGGCATGTAATTAAATCCGGAAGAGGGCACCGAGCTTGCGCCCGAGCAGCAGGCTGCTGCCGACGATCGTAATGGTCAGAAAGCCCATGGCCCAGAGTCCGAGGGCGGCGGCGAGGTGGCGTCCCACGCCGATGAGCTGGAAGAGTTCAAAGATCGTCTTGGTGATCGGGTAGTAGTCGATCTTCTGCGCCAGCACGAGGCTGTCGGAGACCTCCAGCATACTGAAGGCAAAGGCGAGCATGATGCCGGCGATCAGGTTGGCGGCGATCAGCGGGATCGTAACGCGCCGCAATGTCTGGAGCGGCGGGGCGCCGAGGTTGGCGGCCGCCTCTTCGAGGGTGACAGAGGTCTGTTGCAGACCGGCCACAGCGGCGCGCACCATATAGGGGAGGCGGCGCACGGCGTAGGCGATGATCAGGAAGAGGGTGGGGTTGCGGCGGATATCGAGAAGCTGCGCCAGGGCGGGGTGCTCCTGCAGCAGGGTGCGATTACCGAGCCAGTTGCCGATGGCGAGGTAGCCGAAGGCCATCACCAGTCCCGGCACCGCCAGCGGCACCATGGCGAGGGCATCGAGCAGGCCGCGCAGCGGGAGGGTCGAGCGTACGACCACCCAGGCGATGCCGAGGCCGAAGAAGAGGTTGAGCGCCACCGCGAGCGAGGAGAAGAGGAGGCTGTTGCGGATGGCGTTGAGGGTCATCTCCTGCCCGACGGCATCGACAAAGTGCTGCCCGGTGAAGAGAGTCGGCAGTGCGGTACGATACCAGCCGTTGGGGGCGCTGATGCTGGTGAGGATGACGCCGAGGTGGGGGGTAAGGGCGAGGAGCGTGATGACCACGAAGGGGAGCAGCAGCAGCAGGCCGCGCCAGCCGCTGACGCGCCGGCTGATGGCGGCCACGGTCGCCTTGCCCTGCATGGCATAGGCGCGCCGGCCGAAGGAGAGGCGCATGGCGAGGTAGAGCAGCACGCTGAAGCCGAGGACAATCGTGACGAGGGCGTAGGGGAAGGGGCTGGCGCTGATCTCCTTGATCTCGTCGTAGATCTGGACGGCGGCGCAGCGGGTGTAGTTGAGCATCAGGGGGGTGCCCAACTCGGTGAAGCTGGCAATGAAGATCAGGGTGCCACCGGCAAAGAGTCCCGGCATGATCAGCGGCAGGGTGATGCGGCGGAAGATGGCAAAGCCACGACAGCCGAGGTTCATGGCGGCCTCCTCCATGGCGGGGTCGATATTGGCCAGGGCGGCGCTGACGTTGAGGTAGAGGATCGGATAGAGCGTCAAGGCCTGGATCAGGATGACCCCCGGATAGCGCGACTGGCCCAGCCAGTCGATCGGCCCCAACCCCAGCAGGGCATTGAGGGCACCATAGGGACCGAGAATCTGCAGGATGCCGATGGCGCCGACAAAGGGGGGCAGAATCAGCGGTACTAGGATGAGGGCGCCGAAGAGTCCCTGACCGGGAAAGCGGAAGCGGTGGGAGAGCCAGGCCAGCGGGATGGCGATCATGGCTGCCAGCAGCGTGGTGCCGCAGGCGATCGCAAAGCTGTTGCGCAGCCCCTCGGCATAGATGCGGTTGCGGAAGACACCGCCCAGATAGTGCCAGGTGAAGCGGCCGTCAACAAAGCAGCCGCCACCGATCACCTCGATGAGCGGCCAGAGCAGCAGGGTGCCGAGGGTGGCGACCAGCAACGTAAAGAGCAACCAGGCAGTGGAGCTACGAATCATAACTGCATACCGCGGCAGGCCGCATCGAGATCAGGACTGCGCCAGCGCAGGGGGTAGTCGCGGCACTGTTGCGGTTTGACATGGTTAATCAGACAGCGGTTGTCATGGGTCAACATGATACAGGCGCCATCAGCACGGTCGATCAGAGTAAGCCCGCGGCGGTCGCGCGTCAGGCCGACGTAACGCTCCAGAAACTCATTGAGCGTCAGGCCGAGTGCGGCGGCAATGGTATCGATCTCCGCCTCTGTGAGGCGCACCTCGCCGGGAGCGCGGCAACAGGCGCCGCACTGTTGACAGACAAAACTTTTTAATTTGCGCGCCACTACTCTGCAAACACGTAGATGGTGGCGTGTTCCTGTTGCACCAGCCGCACCCCCTCCATGAAGAGTCGCAGTGGAGCCGCAGCCGGCGCATAGACCAGCAGCACCGGCAGGCCGTGTCCTTTGCTTTCAAGCGTTGCGGCCATCTCCTGCCATGAGGCGACGGTGAAGGTGGTGGGGGTCAACTTCGGTTCGAGAGAGTCGGGATCGGACCAATCTTCCTTCGTCTGCACCAGTTTGATCGTGGGGGGCTGATCGGCGGCGGCGTCGTTCCGGCTAACGTGGAGCTCCCACGGTTGCGAGAGGCGCTCTTCACGCCGGCGCCAACGCTCGTCAGGCAGAAAGGCCTTGTAGTAGAGCTGACCGGTGGCCGGCGGTTCAAGGCGAATGCCGTTCTCGCCCTCAATCGCCTCGAGGATGGTGGCGATTTCACGCGCCTGAGCCAGCGTCAGGGCATCATCGAGGTAGAGTGTTACCATCGGGTCGCGTTGCTGCTGTACCAAACCTTTAAAGAGGGTGAGCAGGGAGGCAAAATCGGTAAAGGTGGCAGTCGTCTCACCCTGCGGGGTGACGCTGAAGTTGGGGTTGGCACCATCCGTGCCGGGCGTCACCCGCAGCGCCAGTGGCAGAAGACGTGGTTTGGCGTCGGGGCGCGGCTCGGGACGCAGTGTCAGACGCATCAGTTGTCCGGCGGGCAGGAGCCGCTGCGGGTGGGCCGTGTAGCGTTCATAGACCTCGCCCTGCGGTGACATGCGCGGCACATCGAGCAGCGTCTGCGGCTCGTTATAGAGCGAGAGGATCGAGACAGGGGCTTCGAGATCGGCCAGCGCCACCTGCCGGTCGCTATCGGGATCGATGACGCGTGGTGAGCCGCAGTAGACAAAGCCGCTGCGCGCCAATTCGCCACCGTTCTTGGCATCATGTATGAAGGCCTCAAGCGCGAGCGGTTCGCTCTCATCGGGTTTGAAAGGCGCTACGGTAATGACGACGCGTTCGCCGCTGGGCCAGAGACGTTGCTGCCGCGAACTGAAGTTGGCGCCTCGCGGCAAGCCGATAAACTCAAGGGCATCGCCCAAATCCTCCGCCTTGGCAAAGGTTTGAAAGAGGGCTTCGTACGTGCGGTCGGAGGTCTCGCCGACGATACCAAACTCGAC
Source organism: uncultured Lentisphaerales bacterium (assembly GCA_964599645.1). Classification (GTDB taxonomy): domain Bacteria; phylum Verrucomicrobiota; class Kiritimatiellia; order RFP12; family JAAYLN01; genus JAAYLN01. The sequence goes on from CAZRGQ010000010.1 coordinate 8,157, forward strand.
GACCTCCCCGCTCTTGAGGCCGCATGCGGCGGCGATAATGGTGACACTGCCTGCCTGACGGTCGGCCACGACGGCACGGCGCAGCAGATGGTTGGTGCTGGCAGCAAAGTTCTGCCGGTTGGCGGAATCCCACTGCACCACCTGCAGGCGGTTGCTGGCAAGCAGCTCCTCTTCGCTGGCGGCCTGGAGTCGGGCGCTGGATAGCAGCAGCAGCGGCAAGGCTGTCAATGGCAGAAGATGGATCAGGTGGCGGTAGTGTCTCATGGTAAAATCTCCCTGATGGCGGCCATGATCGTCTCGACCTCGGCCATACGTCCCTTGCCGACACGGTCGCAGGCCAGGAAGCCTTCGCCCGGATCGACAATAATGAAGCCGCGCTGGCGCAGCAGCGCGAGGTTATCCTGCGTGGCAGGGTTGGCCCACATGCCGTCATTCATCGCCGGGGCGATCAACTTGGTGGCCTGTGAGGCGAGCAGAGTGGCGCTCAAGAGATCGTCGGCCAGACCGTGTGCCAGTTTGGCGATCAGATTGGCCGTGCAGGGGGCTACCACGGCCAGCGCGGCGCGGTCGGCCAGGGCGATATGCTCCGGCATCCAGGTCTCAACCGGGGCGAAGGCATCGAGCATGACCTTGCGCTGTGAGAGCGTCTGGAAGGTCAGAGGCGTCACAAACCCGGTGGCGGCCTGCGTCATGACCACCGAGACGCCCCAGCCGGCTTTGATCATGGCACGCAACAGCTCGGCCGCCTTGTAGGCGGCGATTGAGCCGGTCACGCCCAACAGAATCTCATCTCTCTCTCTACTCATCTCTTGCTCCTGCATGGTTGCCGCGTCAGCCCTTGATCGCTCCGGCCACTTCGAGGATGGCGCAGAGTTCGCGGTAAGCGATCTCAAGTTCGTTGTTGACGACACGATAGCAGAATTCGGCGGCGCGTGCCATCTCGCCGGCCGCGTTGCCGAGGCGGCGTTCGATCGTTTCGGGCGTATCTTCGCCACGGCCCACCAGACGCTCCTCGAGAACTTCGATTGAAGGTGGCAGGATGAAGATATCGACAAAGCCGTTACGCAGCGGATCGTCGGCCGCCAGTGCCGCCAGATTCTCACGTACCAGCGCGGCCCCCTTGACGTCGATATCCATCACTACGCTGAGTCCGTCGGCCAATGCCTGACGCAGCGGGGCTAACAGCGTGCCGTAGTAGTTGTCGTGTACCCTGGCATATTCGAGGAAGGCCTCTGCGGCTACCAGTGCCTCAAAGCGCTCCTTCGTCATGAAGTGATAGTCGATACCATCCTCTTCAGCGCCACGCGGCTCACGGGTGGTGCAGGAGACCGAATAGGTCAGCTCAGGGTAGTCCTGCAGCAGCCGGTCGCAGAGGGTCGATTTGCCGGCGCCCGAGGGGGCCGAGATAACGATCAGAATGGGTTTCATGGTCTATTCAACATTCTGCACCTGTTCCCGCAGGGCTTCGAGTTCCGCTTTGAAGGTGATTACCAGGGTGGCGAGCCGACTGTCGTTGGCTTTGGAGCCGATGGTGTTGATCTCGCGCAGCAGCTCCTGACAGAGAAAATCGAGTTCACGCCCGATCGACTCTCCGGTTTGCAACAACTGCTCCACCTGTGTCAGGTGGCTGGCAAGACGCGTCAGCTCTTCGCTGATGTCGGAGCGGTCGGCAAAGAGGGCCAGCTCACGGGCCAGGCTCTCCGGTTCGAGCCCGGCGACGGCGATATCAAAGCGCTTGAGACGGGCCTGCAGCAGGTCGCGATAGGCGAGTGGCACCTGTGGTGCGCGCCGGGCAATCTGTTGCTGGAGTGTCACGAGGCGACGGCGGCGTTGCCGCAGGTCGCGGGCGAGCGCCCGACCCTCGCGCTGCCGCATCAGGAGCAGCCCCTCCAGCGCTTTGGTGGCGGCCATGCTGACTAGCGGCCAGAGGCTCTGCGGTTCCAGTGGCAGTGCGGTGTTGCTGATGACGTCGGGCAGGCACAGGAGGTCGGTCAAGGCCAGATTGTCCGGCAGCTTGAGCCTGACCGCAGCCTGGCGCAACTCGGCGAGCTGGGCGGCAGCCAGGTCGTAGTCGATCCGGAGCCGGCTGCTGTTACTGCCGGGGGCGGCCGCGACATAGAGGCCCCCCTTGAGGTGGCCACGACGGATGCGGGAGTGCAGCAATGTGTGGAGCTTGGCCTCCAGGGTGTTGAGCTCGCGTGGCAGCGAGAGGTGACACTCAAACTGCTTGCGGTTGACCGAGCTGAGTTCGAAGGTAACCTTGACACCCGCATCCTCGGCTTCACCACGGCCAAAGCCGGTCATGCTGCTGATAGGGGCCATCAGTTAGACCTCATCGTCGGCGGCCGCTTGGGCACCGCGCAGATTGCCTCGGGCTGCTGCCCGCAGGTAGGCTTCGATAAAGGGTTGCAGCTCGCCATCCAGCACGCCGTGTACGTTGCCATTCTCATGGCCGGTACGGTGGTCTTTGGCGAGGGTATAGGGCTGCAGCACATAGGAGCGAATCTGGCTGCCCCAGGCGATTTCGCCCTTGGTGCCGTAGAAACGCTCCATCTCGCGGCGCTTCTTGTCCTCCTCATACTCATAGAGCTTGGCCTTGAGCATGCTCATCGCCTGGGAGCGGTTTTTATGCTGCGAGCGCTCCGACTGCACTGCCACCACGATGCCGGTGGGGATATGGGTCAGTCGGATGGCGGAGTCGGTGGTGTTGACGTGCTGGCCGCCGGCTCCGCTGGAGCGATAGGTATCGACCCGCAAATCCTCGTCGCGGATCTCGACCTCGATATCTTCGTCGAGCTCGGCCACCACATCGAGGGCACAGAAGGAGGTGTGACGCCGCTTGTTGGAGTCGAAGGGGCTGATACGCACCAACCGATGCACACCCCGCTCGGCCTTGAGATAGCCGTAGGCGTAGGCCCCCTGTACGTTGAAGGTGACACTCTTGAGCCCCGCCTCATCGCCCGGCTGCAGATCGAGCACCTCCAGGGTGAACCCCTGCTCCTCACAGTAGCGGCGATACATGCGAAAGAGGATGTCGGCCCAGTCGCACGACTCAGTCCCGCCAGCACCGGCGTGGAGCGTCAGGTAGGCGTTGTGGGTATCCATCGGTCCGCTCAAAAGCGACTGCAAACGCAGCTTTGCAGCAGCGCCATCGGCCTCCTGCAGCATAGCTTCGAGCTCACGCATGGCGGCGGTCTGCTGCGCCCCATGCTGCTCTTCGGCAGCCATTTCGACCATCAGCTCAAGGTCTGCGACCATCTGTGCCAGGGCATCATAGGGGCGCACAAAGGCACGCTGGGCATTGGTGCGCTCGATCGTGCGGCGGGCGCTATTCTGATCGTCCCAGAAGCCGGGGGCGAGGGCGACAGCTTCAAGCTGCTCCAGCTCCCTGCGGCGGCGGTCGACGTTAAAGATACCCCCGCATCTCAGTTAGCGCATCGCGTAGCTGTTGCAGTTGTCCGGTTACTTCTTCCAATGTAATCACAGTAGATTCCTCATGCCGCAAGTATAGTCTATCGCCTTGCCGCTGGTCAATCATGGTCAACTAATCGGTCAACCGGGGGTGTGGCAGAGACGAGCGAGAGGGGCGATCGTAAAAAGCCTCCAGCGGGGAAATAGGGGAGGGAAGAGGCGGGCAGCCCTTGAATTTGCGCGCCGTCGCATCCAGCCCGAGGGCGTCAAGATCGAGACCCCGGCAGACCTCCTGCCGCACGTGCGCCACTATGCGGATCGCAAGCAGGAGCACTTCATCG
>CAZRGQ010000010.1:12008-47246 GCA_964599645.1 uncultured Lentisphaerales bacterium
TTCATCGATATCGTTATCCCCGTGCGTCACCGTGTCACCTCGTCCACCGCGTCCTTCCCGGTCCCGTTGGTTTCCTCCGTCCATCTGGTCCATGCCAACAAAAGACTTTATTATGCAGTCACGCTATTGACTGCAATATAGTTTTACGATAAAATAGTGCCATTATGAAAACACTTACCATTAGAGAAGTTCCTGACGAAGTTTATGCTGTGCTCAAAGAGCAAGCCCAAAGCAGTAACCGTAGTCTTCAAGCTCAAATCTTGTGGATTATGGCAAAGGAAGTCAGATTGCATAAAGGTGGCTTTATGAATGCCGCCCAACAATGGCGGCACAAATTGTCAGATCGCAATTTAGGCGACACAATTGCTGATATCCATGCAGGAAGGGAGCGGATATGACTCTCTATGTTCTCGATGCCTCTGCATGGCTACGGTTTTTCATTGGTGACGGCCCTATTGTGCCAAACATGAAACAGGCAGCAGCACAAGTTGAAAGAGGGAGTGCTCGTTTCGTTGCGCCAGAGCTGATTCTGGTAGAGGCCGCTCATGCCCTGTCCCGTAAAGTGCGCCATGGCATAATTGACTCTGATGAGCAACAAAACTTGTGGCAAAGTATGCGTTTAATGCCAATCGAACTGCAATTGGCAGAACCCCATATTGATGATGCCGTTAAAGTGGCAACGGAAAATGCACTCTCTGTTTATGATGCACTGTATCTGGCTGTGGCTCTCCGTATTGGAGCCACCCTTTTCACTGCCGATGACCAACTTGCCACTGTTGCCCGAAAATATAAGGTTTAATAACCTCCCCAGTCCATGCCCACTGGGATCGCAGGGCTCCGCACCTGCATCGGTTTCAGAGCCATAGCCATTTTCACCCAAGAAGCAATGCTTAAAGGCCTATTTGATTTTTCGCAAAAAACTTGGAAAACCTTCATGTTATGTTTGCTATCGTATTTGTCATCTTCCATCTCGTAGCGGCTGGTAGTGTGACAGTTCGGGGGTGAGGAGGGCGGCACGGTGGCGCCAGGGGGCGATCTGTTCGAGAGCTTTGATCAGATGGGTGAGGGCAAAGCGGCGCGTGGTTTCGGCCTCGTCGCTGCTCGTGAGCGTGGCACGTTCGCGCTTGAGGTGATCGACCCAGAGGCGGGCGATGATATCTTCGGCCGCCCGGCATGGGGTAACTTCGCTGGTATGCAGCAGTGGCGAGTCACTCCGGATGAGGCGTTCGATCCAGCGGCGGGTGGCAGGGGCTGCGCTCTCTGCCAGTTGGCTCAAATGCTCTTCGCCACCACCCTCCGGCGCCACCAGCGCCAGTAGAATCTCACGCGCTTCGGGCTCGGTTATCAGTTCGAGCGGCAGCCAGGCTGTGATGCGCTCGACCATTTTGCTGTCGTCGTAGTGGTGCAGCAGGAGCTCGCAGAGGCTGAAGGCTACTGAGCTGGCCGGGGGCGGGGCAGGGCGGCTGGCGGTGGCAGCGGTCGATGGTAGCGCTGTTGCGGCTGCCGGTTGGTCGTTGGCGCGGGGGAGAGGTGTTGCGGGGGAGGACGCCGCCGCTACGGCTGCCGCCGCCCGGTCGCGGGCCTGTTGCCGCTCCTGCAGCGTGGCCAGATCGGCTTCGAGGGCGGTGATGGGGAGTTGCAGCAGGGTGGCGGCCTCCTGCAGCAGGTGGCTGCGCAAGACGGCTTTGTCGCAGGGGAGCAGCAGCTCCATGACATCCCCCGCAATCCGGTTAATCGCATCGAGGGCGGCCGGATTCTGTTCGGCTGCTTGCAGTGTGGCAATTTGAAAGGCGATAATCGAGGTGGCCTCATCGATCAGTTGGCGGAAGGCGTCGGCGCCCCGGTCGCGCAGGAGCGAGTCGGGATCCTGGTCGGTGCCGAGAGCGGCCACCCTGACGGGGATGCCGGCGGCGATCAGGAGGGCACCGGTGCGGATGGCGGCCTTGCGGCCGGCCGCATCGCCGTCGTAGGCGAGCACGACGGTATCGGCATAGCGTTTGAGCTGCTGCACGTGCTCGCTGGTGAAGGCCGTGCCCTGAGCGGCCACGGCGGTAGTGAAGCCGGCCGCATGGCAACGGATTACGTCGATCTGCCCCTCGCAGATGAGGGCTTCGCGCCGTGGATGTTTGACGATCTCTGTCCGGGCCAGGTCGAGCCCGTAGAGGAGGCTTCCCTTGTGAAAGATCGGAGTCTCGGGGCTGTTGACGTACTTGGCGGGGCTGGCTGCCGGATCGAGGATGCGTCCGCTGAAGCCGACGACGCGTCCGGTGGCGTCGCAGATGGGAAAGATGAGGCGTCCGCGAAAGCGGTCGTAATAGTCGTCGTCGGGGCGCTCGCTGCGTGGTGGCAGGAGCAGGCCGGCTTCGACCATCTCGGCGAGGGTATAGTTGTTGCGGGAGGCCCACTCCTGGAGCAGGCGTCGTCGCGGTGGGGCGTAGCCGAGGTTGAAGCGTTTGATAGTTTCGGCATCGAGCTGCCGTGCGGCCAGGTAGTCGCGCGCCTTTTGCGCGCTACGCAGTTGCTGCAGACAGCGCTGGTAGAAGGCGGCCAACTCACCATGCAGGGTGTGGAGACGCTGGCGGGCGGCAGCCTGATAGTCGACCTCGGTATCGAGCGGCACAAGGGCCCGTTCCGCCAGGGTGCGAACGGCATCCATAAAGGTGAGCCCATCGATCTCCATCAGAAATTTGAAGATATCGCCATGTGCACCACAGCCGAAGCAGTGGTAGAAGCGCCGCACCGGATTTACGATAAAGGAGGGGGTCTTCTCCTTGTGGAAGGGGCAGCAGGCTTTGTAAGTGGCGCCGGCACGCTTCAGCGTGATGCGGCTGCCGATCAGGTCGGCGATCTCGATACGCTGGCGAATCTCTTCGAGGGTCTCATCTGTAACGCGCCGGGCCACCCGCCTTACACCCTACTTTCCCGCTTTGCGTTTCTTCTGCCCCTGGCGCTCTTCGGCGCAACGGCCGCTGAGCGAGGCGGGACGTGCTTCGAGGACGGCCTCCAGCGCCGGGGTGATACTGCGTCCGGTATATGATTCAAGACAGACAAGCCGGTGAAAGCTGCTCTTGGGCGGCATGACGTAGGCGAGTGAGACGACAAAAAAGAGCATCAACAGACCAATGGCACCGCCGGCCAGCAGACCGAAGATGCGATCAACCGGCTGCTCAACCAGCAGGCGGAAGAAGCGGCGCAGGAAGTGGCGCAGAATGAAGAAGAGCAACAGTCCGATTATTGAGGCCAGCAGATAGACCAGCAGTGCGCCGAGCGTCGGATTCAGGCGGGAGAGGGGAGAGTGGCGGGCGTAGCAGGCGATCAGTGGATAGAGCCAATAGCCGCTCTGCAAGAGGAGTATCAAGGCCATGGCCCAGGTGAGCATCGAGACGAGACCGCGGCGGTAGCCGAGAACCAACTGCACGATGAGAAGCAACAGACAGGTCACGTCGAGCCACTGTGCAGGTGTCAGCAGCTTGAAAAATCCGATAGTAGCCAGCCACTCTAACATAAGCAGACCACGCTAATTGAGCACCAGTTTATCGAGCCAGGCGCGAAACTCCCGGGTGTCGCTGCCGGCCTCTAGTTGGGCCAGTTCGAGGTAGTGTTCGCCGTAGACCAGCGCCTCGCTGTTTTTGCGCTGTGCGGCCGAGATGTAGGCCATCAGTTGGAAGCTGGCCAGGTGTGCCGGCCAGCGCGGAATGACGAGGGTTGTGAGGATCGTGGCAGCCTGCTCCTGAGCTCCTGCCTGATAGTGAGCCAGAGCCAGCATATAGGCCGGCTCGACGTTGTCGGCAGCGGTCTCCACGGCGCGTTCATAGATCTTGGCGGCAGCCCCATATTTTTTACCACCCATCATCGCATGTCCCAGCCTGATGGCTGCTTCAGGACTGCGGTTATCGGCTGCAAAGGCTCTGGCATAGGCCTCTTCAGCCTGCGTCCAGTGTCCGGCCCGATAGTGCCGGTCACCCTCTTCAATGGCGCGCAGCGCCACGGGAAGGGGCTGGTGTGCTCTCTGGTGCGGCTCACCGGCTGCCGGGGCGGCTGCTTTAAGGCGCAGGAGCTGCTCCTGAACCGCTTTGAGGCGCGTATCATCCTTGGCTGTCAGGCGCACAAAGAGCTCAAACTCATCGATGGCCTCGGCGAAGAGTTTATAGTCGTCGGCCAGCAGGCGTCCCAGATTGTAGCGGGTTGGTGCATGGTTGGGGTTGAGGCGGACGGCCTGTTGCAGATGGAGCAGCGCCAGTTCGGGGCGGCTGGCGGCGATTTCGGCCAGGGCCAAAGCGTTGAGGAGGCGTGGCCGGTCTGCGGCGGTGGCTCCTTTTGACAGCGGGTAGAGGAGCCGCAGTGCCGTCTCAGCCTGCCCCTGCTGCGTCTGGGTGCGGGCCAGCATCTCAGCCGTATCAAAATGGGTCGGATCGAGCCTGCGTGCGGCGCTGAAGGCTTCGCCGGCTGCGGCAAAGTTCTCCAGCTTGTAGCAGGCCATGCCGAGGTTGTAGTAGAGCGGCACCGAGTTGGTGATTGAGCGCGAGGCGCGCCGGTAGGCGCGTGCGGCGGCGGCATAGCGGCCCGCCTCGAGGCGCTCCCGGCCACGTTCCAACAGATTTTCCGGTGAGTTGCCGCGACAGCCACTCAAGGCCAGTGAGAGGAACAGCAGTGGTAGTGTAAGTATGGCGTGTATCTTCATAACAGTAGCAAGGTGTCATTATACTTGAGATGGCATGGCGGCTCAATGCCAAAAGCAGATTTTTGGGTAATCGGTCAGTGTGGGGGCAGTTGTGAGTGATAGGAGGGGAGGAGCATGTTTAACGGCAGACTTAAACGCTTCCGCTTAAACGACTGTGTACATCGGGGCTGACGCGCTGCTGCCGGTACGACGCCCGGCGGTCCGGTGGGCTGACGCGGTGGAGAGAACCACGAATGAATGACACGAATGAGCGCTACGCGCCCTTGTAAATCGCAAGCTGTGAGCCGAATTGTGGAGCGCGGAGCCCCCTGGGCGGCGCGCCGTCGCCGCCGCAGCAGCGTGTGGAGGGTGATGCTCATGCATCGCTGCGGTTGTGCAGAAGCACAACCCTCCAGTGGTGAGCGGTAAGTGGTGGCTGTCGCAGAGCCGCCGCAGCACGCTTTTAACCACTCGCTGCTGCACTCCCGGTTGCAGCAATATGCCTGCGAATGAGAAGGGCGTGTGGGAGGACCACGAATAGGAGGGGCACTGTGCGCCCGGCTGATGCGCATGCGCCGGGATACTTACTCCTGCAAGCAACGGTGGTTCGTGCTACATAGTGGATGAAAATTTCGCTATTTGTGAAAAAGTGGTGGCACAAAATCACAAAACTGTGATATTATCGGGGCATGAAACGATCTATTTCAGAAAAACTTGTTGAATGGTCTCTATCGCGCAATCGCAAACCGCTCCTGCTGCAGGGGGCGCGTCAGATCGGCAAAACCTACACATTGCTGGCATTCGGGGCCGCGCAATTCGTGCAGACCCATTACGTCAACTTTGAGGGTAATAAAGATTTCATGTCGGCATTCACAGGCTCACTCAAACCTGAAAAAATTTTGCGCGATCTGGGATTGTTGTTGGAAACCTCCATTAATCCGGAGTCAGACCTGCTGATCCTCGATGAGATTCAACAGTGCCCGCTTGCCTTGACCAGCCTGAAATACTTCGCCGAGGATTTGCCGCGCCTGGCAATTTGTGCTGCGGGTTCGCTGCTGGGTGTGCGTATGGGAGCATCTTCCTTTCCGGTCGGCAAGGTCGACGGATTGCGCATGTATCCGATGACATTTGAAGAGTTTCTCGCTGCAGCTTATGACAGCAGACTCGTGGCAGCGTTCAGAGCAGCAAAGCCGGCTCTCCCGCTTTCACAAACACTGCACGAACAGCTTTGGCAGGCGTTCAAGTCGTATCTGGTCGTCGGCGGTATGCCTGCGGCTGTATCGGCTTACGCTGTTATGAGACGAGATGATGAAACAGCAGCCTTTCAGGAGGCACGGCGAGTTCAGACGCAACTTCTGAATCATCATGCCGCCGATATGGCCAGACATTGCGGCAAGGAGAACTCAATGCATATTGAGCGCCTTTGGCGCAATGTGCCATCCCAGCTTGCGCGCGATACCGATGGCTCTGCTCCCAAATATCTCTTCAAGGGGGTTTTGCCAGGAATCAGGGGATATGACCGTCTCGCAGGCGTGATCGACTGGCTGGAGGCTGCCGGGCTCGTTATCAAGGTGCCAATCGTTAACAGCGGTCTTCTGCCGTTCACGGCCTATATGAAAGAGAACACCTTCAAACTCTTTGTCTTCGATGTCGGCATGCTAGGAGCATTGAGCAATCTGCCGATACGAACGCTGCTGAACTACTCTTTTGGTTCCTATAAGGGATATATGGCTGAGAATGTTGTGGCGCAGGAGCTGATGGCCGCAGGTCGAAGCGACTCTGTCTGCTGGCGTGAGGGGACGGCAGAGGTTGAATTTTTGACCGTTATCGAAGAGGCTGCAATCCCGATTGAAGTCAAGTCGGGGCACGTGACACAGGCGAAAAGCCTGAGAGTTTTTGTTGACAAATATCATCCGCCGTTCTCTGTCGTGGTGAGCGGACGCAACGCAGGTTTCGATGCAGATAACCTGCGCCGTTACTACCCTCTCTACCTTGCCTCAAGGCTATAGCTGAAGGACTAATGTTTAACCCTTAACGTCGAACATTTAACGCTGAACGTGTAACTTTTAAGTGGCTGCCGCCCAATACGGCGCATGCGCCGGGGGTGTGAATGCAGAGCGGTGCGCCGTCGCCGCCGCAGCACGTATCCAATCGGCCCTGACTGCGGCGGCAACAGCGTGCCGCCCGGCGCGTGCGCCGGGGACACAGGCTCCTCTTATTCGTATTCTTACTCGCCTCGCCCTGTTTAAGGTAATCGTTTAAGAGTAAAGTTTAAGGAGGCTGAGGCCGAGAGTTTTGGCGGCCTCCTGTAGTTGCCGGGCTGTGTTCTCCACCGCCGCCGATCTCGATTCACTGCATTGTTGCTATTCTTCGCATTCCCTTTGCCACACCTCTGTCCATGATCGGTTACGATTTAGTCAACTACTTTGGATGCTCTGAATTGGCTATCGACAGGCTATCGAATTGGCTTGAGTTTACGGCCATTTGATGGCACGATGTTCTATTGATTTTTATGGCAGAACAGGAACGGACAGGTTTGTTGTATGAAGCGGGTTGGTTGCACGCCGTCAGGCTGGTACCCGATCGCGCTGGCGAACCGCTTGTAACGACCGGCTCCTGGGAGTTGACCAGACCTGCGGCGGCGGAGACGACAGCGGCGGAAAACGACGCTGATGCGGTGGTACCGCCTGCTGACGACTTTCCTGTAAAAGCCCTCGGCGAGGCGTTGGTGGCCGCGCAGAGGCAGTTGAAGCCGGAGGGGGCAGTTGCGCTGGCGCTGCCTACGAGTCAGCTCCTGATCAGAGTGTTGCGCCTGCCCCCCACCGACGATGCCAACATCGGCGATATGGTGCGGCTGCAGCTTGAGAAGGTGGCGCCTTGTACCGGCGAAGATTTATCGGTCGGTTTCGAGGTGCTGGCGCAGGAGGAGCAGGGGGTACGGGTGTTGGGGGCAGCCGTGCCGCAAGAGCAGCTCGACCTGCTGGCAGGGGCGTTGCAGCAGGGGGGCGTCAACCTGACCCGCATCGATGCGGCGCTCCTCGGCTGGTGGCGTCAGCTCGATGCACTGGCTCACCCCGCCATCACCAACGGCACGGCTGTCGTCCTGCTGGAGCAGGGTGGCGAGTGGGACTTTATCCTCGCGCAACAGGGCGAGATTGTCCAGACCCGCGGTTTCGGGCGACTCCCCGAGGCGGCCGATCTGGGGCGTGAGCTGATGCTGTCGCTGCTCAACCATGAGATGGAGCAGGGGGCTGTTGAGCTGGATGCGGTCCTGCTGGTGACGGCTGCGGAGCCGGAGGCCGCCTGGCTGGCGGCAGTTGCCACGGCGCTGGCGCGCGATATCACACCGCAGTGGGTGCCGCGCGCCGAACTGGGAGCGCCCGGCCTCGGCATCGCACGCCGTGAAGGTGAGGCGGGGCGTCTCGATCTGGTGCCGGAGGTGTGGCGGCGGCAGGCACATGAGGAGGCGCGGGCGCGCAAGTTGCGCTTCGCTTTTGTGGCGGCGACCCTGCTCTGGGTGTTGCTGGCGGCCACGCTCTACCTGCTGCCCCGGTTGGCCGAACAGCGTAATGCTACGATCAAGGCGCGCATGGCTGCAGGCGAGAGCAACTACCGCTCTGTCTTTGAGGTGCGCCAGCGGGTGCGTCTGATCCGCTCCTACATGGATCGCTCGCAGTCACCGCTGGAGATTTTGCGCGAGCTCTGCACGATTATGCCGCCGGGACTCGAATTCAACTCGATTACCTACCGCCGCGATGAGTCGCTCAAGGTGGCCGGCGATGCCGACCAGTCGGCTCGGGTCTACCTGCTGAAAGACGCGCTCGACACGATCGGCTACTATCAATCGACCCGGCTGACCGGTCCGACCCTCGATGGCGCCCGGCGGCGTTACCGCTTCGATATCGACGCCCGTTTCAAGGAGGGAGGCGAATGATCATCTCCGGTCGTGAAAAGGTGATGCTGGCCGCAACCCTCCTGACAGGGCTCTACGGCATATTGGGGCTGACGGCCCGCAAACAGATCGAAAGCTTTCGCCAGCTCAATGCAACACGCCACGAGTTGCAGCAGGTTGAGAGCGACCGGCAGAATCTCGTGGCGCAGCACCACGACTGGAGCGGACAGTACGCAGCGCTGCAAAACCTGATGCCGCTCTTCAGCGCCGACCGTCAGGTCGCCACCCACTGGCTGGCGATCATGGATCGTCTGGCCAGCGCCAACGGACTCTCGATCCTGCGCCGCCAGGCCGGCGAAGAGCGGCGTGTCGGTGACGTCTATGAGATGCCGATCGAATGCAAGGATTGGGAAGGAAGTTTGGAGTCGCTGATCCGCTTTCTCTATGATTTGCAGGCCGAGGGGGCCATGCTCGATGTGCGCCACATCTTTATCCGTCCGGTCCCCAACAAACCGGGGCTGCTGCGCGGCAGCTTCACCCTCTACTGCGCCTATCTGCGCCAGACAGCCACTGCGGGAGAGAGAGAACCATGAGTAGATTATATTTTAACCCGGTATCCCTGGTGCCACTTCTGGCACTGATCACTGCTGTGGCGGTGGCACAAGAGCCGCCCCAGCGCCCCGTGCTGCCAGCCGCACCGCCGGTGCGTCGTCCTGTGCAGGCACCGGGCAGTTTGCCAGCGCGCCCCGCCATCCTCCCCGCTGCAACCAGCAGCGCAGAGGAGGCTGCGGGCGAGAGCGAGACGGCCCTCAAGTTCGATGGCGCCTCGGCCGATATCGTCCTCAAGGCCTATGCCGAGGCGACGGGACGCACCCTGCTGCTGGCACCCGATGTACCCAAGGCGACGATCAGCCTGATGTCGCAGTCGGAGCTGACGCGTGAGGAGTTTCTGCAGGCGATCGAGACCACCCTCGTGATGCACGGCATCGCCCTGCAGCCGGTCGACGAGAAGTTCCTCAAAGTGCTGCCGGCCAAAGACCTGCGCAAATTGGGGGTCAAGACAGAGTTTGAAGAGCCGGGCAGCGGCAAATACGTTGAAGATGGCAAAATGGTGAGCCAGATGATCGCCCTCAAGAGTATTACAATCGAAGAGGCGCGCAAGGCGATCGAGGGCTTCAAACGCGGTGACGGACAGATTCACCTCTTCGAACGCACCAACAGTATCTTGATTACCGATACGGTCGACAACGTCAACCGCATCATGGAGATCATCAAGTATATCGACCAGCCGCTGGTGAACCGCGAAGAGACCAACATCCGGCCCATTCTCCACGCCAAGGCGGTCGACATCAAGAAGCGCCTGGAAGAGATCATCGCCGAACAGCAGAAGGAGCAGCAGCAGGCCAAGACGGCTCCCGAGGCGGCTACCAGCGGGGCTCCCGGTATCCAGCGCCGCACCCTGCCGGCCCCGGCGCCGGTGCCCGGTGTGATCCGCCCCGGGCGGGCGGCGGCCGGCGCCACCACCCCGCAGGCAGCCGAGAACGAGATCGTCGAGGCGCTGGTGGCCGATGCCGAGCGCGGCGTGATCCGCGGCAAGGTGCAGATCATCGCCGATGAACGCACCAACCTCCTGATTATTCTGACGCGCCCTGAAAATATGCTCTTCTTCGACAAGATCATCAACGTCCTTGATGTGGAGGTCGAGACGGTGCCCGATGTAACCGTCAAGGTGATGCGCCTCGAATACGCCGCCGCCAAGGATGTGGCCACGATGATCAACGATCTGATCGGCAGTCCCAAGAAGGAGGATACGCAGAGTGTGCGTCCGGCAGCCGATGCCCGTGATACGCCGCGCCGCAGTGAGACGCTGGCCGAGGCGGCCGCCCGTACCAGCGAGCGCCCGCGGCGCGATGCTCCCTCCGGCACAACCGAGGCCCGCCCCAGCAAAGTGGGCGAGCTTAACAGCGACGATATTAAAATCCTGGCTGATGAACGTACCAACGCCCTGATCATCATGGCCAGCCCGTCCGATATTGCCGTCTTGACGCAGATCATCAAGGATATGGACATCATGCTCTCGCAGGTGCTGATCGAGACGGTCGTGCTGGAGGTAGGGCTCTCCGACAAACTTGAGACCGGCATCGACTGGGTGCAGCGCACCCTGATTGCCGGGCGCGGCGACCGCACCACCGCCTATGCCGGGCGCGGTGGCGGTGGCTCACTGGTGACGACTGACATCCTGGCGCAACAGACCCCTCCTTCCGGTGGACACGGTATTACCTACTATGCCACCTTCTTCGGCTTGAACGTCGACACCGTCTTACATGCCTCCTCCAGCGATTCACGAACCCGCACACTGGCGTCGCCGGTGCTCTTGACGATGGATAACGTCGAGGCGACGATCGAGGCTACCCAAGATCAATACTTTTTCAAAGGCAAGCGCTATGCCGGTACCCAGGTGGATGGCCGTACAGCCTACGAAGATGATGTGGAGATCAAGAGCGTTGGCATCACGGTCAAGGTAACCCCGCGCATTAACGAGAAGGGCTTTATCGTGATGAAGGTCGATGAGAAGATTCAGAACATTGCCGGTACGCAGCGCATCAACGACGGCGACTGGCCGATCGTTGCCAGCCGCAACCTCTCGGCTGAGGTGGCAGTTCAGAGCGGCCAGACGATTGTGCTGGGCGGTCTGGTGCAGAACTCCAGCATCAAGACACGTTCCAAGATTCCGCTGCTCGGTGATATCCCCTATCTGGGGCGTCTCTTCCGTTACGACAGCAATGAAGAGAAGCGCAATGAGGTGATGATTTTCCTCACTCCCTACGTGATGGATTCGCAGTTGGAGCTCGACAACTATGCCCGGCAGCGTAAGGCTGCCGCCGACTTGGGCGACACCACCTGGCAGCAGGGCGCCTCCATCAGCACACTGGCCGACCCACCCGACAAGAAGACGATGAAACGTCTGGAGCAGGCCGGTTTAACGACCGACCGGGAGGAGATGGAGCAACAGCCGATCCAGATTCTGCAGCAGCCGCAGCCGATACTCTACGACGAGACGGTGATCACTACCAACCATCCATGACTACCAAACAACTTCTCGGCAAGCTGAGTAAACATATCTGGGGACGGCTGCTCTCCGGTATTCTGGTCCTGATTCCGATCGTGTTGCCGATCTATCTGGTGATCTGGGTCGGACGTTTGCTGGCCGGCTTTGCCAGCCCCTATCTGGAGCGTCTCCTGCCCAACCTCAATGCGCTGATGGTCGAGATCATCTCATTCATAACGACGGCAGCCGCAATCTACCTCGCAGGTCTTCTGACTACGCTCTTTATCGGACGACAACTGCTAGCCATGAGCGAGCGTTTTTTGATGCGACTGCCGATCGTCAAGACGCTTTACGGTGCTTCCAAACAGATTGTCGATGCCTTTTCGATGGGTGGCAAGCGTACCTTTGAGGCGGTGGTGCTGGTGGAGTATCCCCGCCGTGGCATCTATACCATCGGCTTTGTTACCGGACGCCTCAAGGGCCCGACCGGCGAGCCGCTCTACTCCGTCTTCATCGCCACCGCCCCCAACCCCACCTCGGGTTATCTGGCACTCCTGCCGGCCGCCGATGTCCATTTTACCGGCGTCTCGGTGGAGGAGGGGATCAAGATGATCGTCTCCGGCGGCATGCTGGTGCCCGACAAGTTTAAACTACAGGGGAGCGAGGCCCACGCTGTAACGGTGGAGGCCGTGTGAGGCGCTACCGCAGCCGGGCTGCTATGTCTCCGGGCACGGCCCTGTTGCTTGCCGCCCCGGGGAGTATCGATCCTGTGGCAGCCATGGGCTACACCGCTATCGGGCGCCAGCTCGTGCGGCGGCTCGACACTCCACCAAGTGTCCGGCTCTGTGCCTGGACCTCAGTCAGCGTGCGCCGGAGACTGCAACTACGCGGCTACCGTCCCCTCTCGCCACTCAAGGCGTTGGCGCTGCTTGCCGCCCGGGGGCAAGACGAAGTGGTGGCTCTTGCGCTCCATCTGGCCCGTGGCAGCGAGTATGAGGCGCTGGCGGCGGCGGTGAGGCGCTGGCGGCAACGGGGGCTGCGGATCGCACTCACCCGGCCACCACTTGCCGACCAGCAGGCCACGACCGACCTGCTGCAGGGGATCGTGCGTGAGTTGCCACAGCCGTTGGCCGCTGATGAAGCCCTGATTCTGGTAGCTCACGGCAGCAGCACGCCGGAGGGACGTTGCGATCTGCAACGTGCCGCCCGCATCGCACGACAACTTGATCGCCGTCTTTTGTTGGTAACTGTCAGCGATCCCGCAGCCTCTGCCGGAGTGATCGAGCAGTGTCACCGGCAAGCGATCAAACGTGCCATAATTCGGCCACTGCTGGTAAGTGGCACCACCACCCTGCGCCAGATCAGCGCTGCCGTCTCCGACGGCTGGCTGTCACGGCTGTCTGCGGCGGGAGTCGCAGTCGCACTCCAGCCGCAGACTAGCGGCACCACTCCGGCCCTGCTCGATTTCTGGTACAGTCAACTCACTGCTGCCCTGGGCCGGTTTGAGGCTGCTTACTGACACAAGCGCAAGGAAGTGAGCATAAAGAGTGGCAGAAAAGCGATGATCTCTCGCAAATCCTAGGCTCTATTATCCCCCTTTACACTGCACACCATGGAATTGCAACAACCTGCTCACTGAGTCTGAAGGGAACCCTGCCACCGTAAAACACTACGCCTGTTACGGCCTGCGCAAAGTTTTTTTGAAAAGAAGAGATACCACGTGTATCATAACCTGTAAGATGTGTGGCAGCTTTAAACTCAACCGGATAGAGGCGACCGCTGTAGTCAAGCACCAAGTCAACCTCTGCACCGCTATGCACACGCCAGTGATAGAGTGTAGGTGCCAATGGCAGGCACTCGCTTTGGCGAGCCATCCAACTGACCCCCCACGACTCGAAAATTGCACCAAAGAGCGGACTACTCAGTATACTCTCCGGAGTGGGCAGACCATTGAGGTAACAGGCGATACCTGAGTCGGTAATATGCCCTTTTGGGCGTCCGCTAACCCTTTTGATCCGGTTGCTGCTATATGCTGGCAGCTCCAGCCACTGATAAGAGCCCGCAAGCAAATCAATCCATGAACGCGCAGTTTTGGGGTTTACTCCCAACTCACGCCCCAGTTGCGACTGTACAATCTCCTGCCCTGTCAAAGCACCGCACAGGCGCAGAAAGCGGCCGAATTGGCCTAAATCGGCAATGTTGGCCATACGTCTGATGTCGCGCTCCACATAAGTCTGCACGTAGGAGTTCCAGTAGGCAGGGACTTCACTCGTATCAAATGGTATCAAGCCCGGCAGTTGGCCGCGCCAGAGATAGTGGGGCAGGGGACTCTTCACGTCTGCGATCAATATCTCAGCCAGGGTCTCGGCAAAATTATCAGGATCGGCCAGATAGCTTCCCAGCCAGCTCGCGACCTGACTATTGCCTGTAGCTTCTGCAGGGGTTAATCCATCCAATTGCAAAATGCCTACCCGGCCAGCCATGCTCTCCGATACATCTTTCAACATCGCCAAATTTTGTGATCCTGTCATGAAGTATTGCCCCGGCTCTGCTGAGCGGTCGACCCGGCGCTTTACCGCCGCCAACAACTCGGGAACATACTGCACTTCATCGAGAATCAGAGGCGTACCAAAGGTCTCCAGAAATTGGTCAGGATCGCGGCGTGCTCCGTAGATATCCTGTACAGGGTCGAAGACGACCGAGCGCACCTCTGGAAAAACATGTTGTAACAGAGTGCTTTTGCCAACTTGTCTGGCACCGACTAATAAAACTACCTTAAAAGAGGTTGCAAAACGCCGCAACCGCTCTTCCAGATGACGATTGATGTATCTCATGCGCCTAAAGATACCATGATTTTCGGCAATGTCAACCCCGAGAGTCGAGGTATAATCAATCGATTGGCAGGACAAAGATCGGGACAAAGATCAGCGCTACTCATTCTCTGTCCCTTTGTCACCACCTTGTTGCTGGTTGCGGGATCCTCAATGACCTGCCAGCCGATCAAGAGCAGTTGTGCCGGCGAGGCGGCAGTCAAGTATTGAGACAAGCCGTCAAACTCTTCACGATGGCCGCCCTCCTCGATCCAGGAGAGCGTCTTCAGAAGCTCCTCCCGGTTGTGGGTATGCCACCAGTTCGCTAGGAGACCTTGCGTCGCCTCAATGTTTTCAGGCAGGCGCAGGCGTCCACCCAAGATGTCATGTCTGTGTCCATTGAGTTCGGCTAGCACTGCACATGTTGCAAGCGCCCACAATTTCTGTTTTTCGGTGGGCGGAGTGTAGTTTGCGGGCTGTTGCAGTAGTGGCGGATATTTCCTGGTCCCGGCTGTGCCAGTTGTGACCCAGCCGGCGAGCAAGAGGCAGAGTGCGAATGTCTGAACGGACCTGTACAGCATTGCCTACTCGTCGGTCAACCTCTCCTGCAACCATTCACGCCGCAGTTCGCTGACGATGTGGCGCAGGTTGTTCCAGCCGAAAACGGCGTGTTGGTAGAGCTCTTCAATGTCGGCATTGCCCATCTCGGGATTAACCCGCTCAATATAGCTGTCGAGCCGCTCTTCCAAGGGCTTGACGCGGGCCTCGTAGAAGGCCGGATCGCCGACGGCCGGATCGTTCCAGTGGTCGAGCACACCTTCGTAGTGGTGGCGCGTCTGCTTCTCCTGCTTGTAGTTGGCCAGCGCCTCAAAGATGCGTTCACGCTTGATCGCCAACAGCGCCTCGGGCGGAATCTCGAAGACGAGTTCTCCCCAGCTTGAACGACCGTGAATCGACTTGAGTCCATTCCAGGAGAAGCTGCCGCCGCGTGCCCAATGGACATTCTCGAACTCCCAGACGTCGCCCGCTTCGGGCAGCTTGTCGCTGTAGGCCTGCCAGGAGAGGAAGAGGTAGGTGGTGAAGCCGTCGGGATTGAAGCGGTGTTCGCTACGCCACATGCTGGTGTCTTCAGTGCGGATACGGGTGTGGTTCTGAGTGTCGTAGGTAGTGTTGTAGAAGTCGGTTTTGCCGCTCTGTAGATCGATCAGGAAGCAGATGTAGGGCTGGTTGGCGCCCGGTGCGATATAGCCTTCGTAACTGCCGGCTCCCAGCAGTTTGGCCGCCACCTTGGCTGCCTGCTCGTCGAAGGCGTCGAAACGCAGATGGATGCCATCGACGTCGCAGAGGGCGCTGAACTGCGGCGGTTTGGCCGCCGCTGTAGCCGCATCACTGCCGATGCCGCTGCCGCGGTCGCCGGTGGCGACGTCGGTTACGAGGAACTCCAGGTTGCCGCCATATTTGCGGTCCATAGCGTCACGTTCCGGGGCTTTGGCCAGGCTGTTCCAGGCATCAATGCCACTGATCGGTGTGGGGCTATAGCGCAGGGTGTAGCGCTTTTTGGGCTCCGGTGTGTAGAGCGCTTCACGGACGGCGGCGATGGCGCGTGCGGCCGTCTCCAGTCTGGCGTGGAGCACAGTCGCGCCGGCCAGTTCCAGGCCGTTAACCCGATTTTCAGAACTGATGTTAAGCTCCTTTGCCAGCGCCGCTTCGCGGGCGGCAAGTTTGCCGGTTACGCTCTTTAGTTGTGACAACTCCTCCCTGATACCCAAGGTCTGCTCGATCAGCCGTAGTCCATAGCGTTCTACCTCTGTCACCTTCTCATAGGCGAGCACTTCACGGGTGAGCGCCAGCGCCTCGTCCAGTTGGCCCAGCGCAGCATGGGCGTGGATGGCGTAGATACCGGCTTTGACAGCGGGATGCGGCTGCGCCAGCTCCTGGAGCCAGCGGTAGTAACGCAGCGTGGCGGCGCTGTTGCTAAAGTAGGCCGTGCCGCGTCCGTTGGAGAGAATTTTATCAGTAAAGGTTCTGACTGCGCGGTTGGTATCGGCCGCTACGTAGAGGTTGCGATACTTCTCTGCCACAGGCGCATCGGCCGGGCTGAAGGTGAGGAAGTGGGGATAGACGGCGACCCGTTCCGCCGCTGCTGCCTGCTCATCCTGCAGCACCTCAAGACGCAGTTCCCGTGCTTTGGCGTCGAAGGGCGAACGGGTGGAGCCATAGGCGTTGGCCGCCTCTACCCGATTGCCACGCTTGAGCCAGAGAGCCGCTGCCTCTTCATAGCGGTCTGTCTCGATCAAGGCAGCGCTGCTCAGGCGTATCACCTGATTGGTCATGGCATCGGTCTTAAAGTAGTTGAAGCCCTCCTGATAGACTTCAAAGGCCTTTTCAGGCGCTTCCAGCCAGATTGCCTGTTGGCCGATTCTCTCCAGCAGTTGCGCAACCTGGGCTTCGTTCAACTTGGGGATAGCCAGCGCCTGACGCAACAGAGCCTCCGACTCCTCAAATTTATCGGCCTGTAACAGCTCCTGTGCCAGGAAGAGGGCCGCAGCATGCTGCGAGGCGGCCGGAGCAGCGCTATCCTTGAAGGTGGCCTCAGCCATCCCCCAGGCCTCCTCATGCTGCTTCAGCGCTGTATAGGTGTGCTGCAACATCTGGCGCAGACGTGCCGCATGTCCGGCCTCCAGCTCCTCCTCTGCCAGATAGCGGAGCGCCAATGGCAGCGGGCGCGCCTTGATTGTATCGTTGCCGGTACGCATGAGACTGACCAGTTCAATCACTGTCATGGCGCGCACGTTAAGCTCGATCTCGTGATCGTTGGCAATCAGCTCCGCCCACTTCTCAATCGCATCGAAGTTGCGCGGTTTGATATGGTGCGCCACGGTGCTCAGGATAGTACGCAGCACTTCGCCCCGCTGCTTTGCATCGAGTTCCAGTTGCAGCAACTCCTCCAGCAGGTCAACTGACGCCTGCGGCTCACTGAGCTGATGGCGCAGCAGGAGTGCTCCGCGGCGTCCTGTATCGTAACGGAATTTGATGGGCAGGCGGGCGTCAGCCGCTACCTGGCGGCAGAGCGCCACCATCTCGCCATGCTTGCCCTCCTTGTTGAAGGCTTCGATACGCTGTTGCAACTCCTGCACTGCGGCTGCGTCGGCAGCCTCGTCCGCCTTGAGCGGCATGGCTGCCACGGCAGCCGTTACCACGATCCAGCAAGCTGTCGTCTTGATTACTCTCATGGCTCTTACTCTCTCTTGGCTCATCTCAAATCTCCTCTGCCCTTAGAGCAGTTCACGAAGTTGCAGAATACGGCTGACCATCTCATAGCGTGCGGTGTTGAGATCGCCCTCGATGCGACTGAGCGTCGCCAGATACTGCAGGGCCTTGCCGGCGGCATAGCGCGTCTCAAGCTGCTCCGACTTGAGCGCCTTGTCGGCCAGCCGTTTCAGCAGTGTGGCGTAGCGGATATCGTCGATCCCCTCGCGATAGCCCTCCCATTGAATCGTATCGATCACACCGCTGTAGACGCCATAGGCCAGGACCATGGGGCGATAGGTGGTACGATCGTCGTTATACGAGCCGAAGTGGTGGGCATAGTTGCAGGTGGCGCTGTAGTTGGCCAGATAGTTGGCCATGCCATACTGGCGCCGGTTGAAGGCCGGGTTTTCGGGCCCCACATGCATGGCGGCATACCAGGCAACGTGCGCCTGCCCCACCTCATTCCACATGCGGGTCGAGCTGTCGTTCTCCGGCCACTTGGCGATGTTGTGCCAATCGTAGATATAGCCGGCCTTGTAGAAGACGGAGTCGCCGCCGGCGATGATGAACTTGAAGCCTTCACGCTGATAGGCTTCATAGACGGGGCGGGCCGCCATCAGCCACTTTGAGCCGGGCTCATCGCCGTAGCCGATATAGACGTTGTTGTGCCCGACCAACTCCTGGAACCAGGCTTTGGCGCGTTTTGCATCGTACCCTCTGGCGATCCGGGTTGTGGAGCCATGCGCTGATACTCCCCCCAGCAGCGGGTCGGTGATCATCCCCACCTCCTGCATGGCGGCAATCGTTTCACGCACTTCATGATCCTGGTTGCCCCGCATCCAGTGAGTCATCTGATTATGCTCCACCTGGTTGCGCAGGACAGCGCGCAACTGCCGCTTGGCCAGCTCCAGGTCGCCGCCATTCTCCTCCATGATCATATCGAGCGAGATGTAGCTGTAGGAGGCGGTCAGGAACTCCTTGTCGGTATCGAAGTAGCACATCGGCGGCGGCAGTTGAAAGGGGAGCACGCGCAACACCACCGGCACCTCGCCGAGCGTGCGTTCTCCCTGACGCAGCTCCACGCCGCCGTGATAGAGCCCCGGTGCCGTCGCTGCGGTAACCTTTGCTGTCAGGAAGAAGGTGGTAAAACGGCCGGCAGCCAGAGTCACCGGCTGCAGGGTGGCAGCGTCATCAAAATCGGGGCGCATCGGCGCAAAGATACCGGTTTTGCGATAGTGTTCCGGGAAGCGCTGGTCGAGCTGGCGCGGCGGATTGATCCACTGCCTGGCAGTGGTGCCATCGGGTGCCGTCAGCCGTGCATAGTTGGCCTCCAGCGTTTCGTCGGTGGTGATCAGCTCTTCGTCATTGAGCAGCAGCTCGGCCACCAGCTTGAAACCGGTGTCGCCGAAGTAGCTGTACCAGGCGTTTTTGTTCTGGTACCAGACCTTCAGCAGCTTGAGATCGAGCTGCTCTGCCGGAAAAATCGCGCCGGAGCTGTTTTTAAAGGGCTTGAGCCGCAGCTCCACCTTGCCGAGGTCGCTCAAGGGATAGATGACAAAGGCCCCCGGCTCATACTCACCCTGGGCCGCTATAATGCGTACCGGAGCGTCTGCCTGCCCATCATAGGGGTAGGTATCGTTGAGCCGTTGCACCTCGCTGATGGCCGGCACAGCGTAGTGTACAAAGGGAGCCTCCCCGCTGGCCGTGCCCATTGCGAGCGCCACCCGCACTGCATTGACGGCAGCCAGACGCTCTGCGTCACTGCGCTGCGATGTCAAGCGGGCCAGATGCTGCTGCAGTGCTTTCTGCTTGACGCTGCCACGCAGCGCCGGCAACTGCTGCAGGTAGCTATCCTGCTCAGCCCGTGATAATTTTTCAACCTGTGCCGAAGCCATTTGCAGGGAACCTGCAACCAGCCACAGTGCCAATGCAACTTGAAAGGCTCTCATCTCTGATCTCCTGAACTGCTTAAAGGTAGCGCGGCCGACTGCCGCAACGCTGTATACAAAGCAAGCTTCATACCAACTAATGTTGCAGTTGTCACGCCGGGCCGCACCAATCTGCCCGTTGTGCGGTTAGGTGGTCAGTCACCTTTGGTGCTCAGCGTGATCCGGTGTCGTGTTCGAATGGCTTGGCCAGTAGTGTCTGCAGTGCGGTAACGGCTGTATGCTTGGGATTGATCTGCTGTGCTTCGTGCAGCAACTCTGCAATGGTATCGCGTGCGCCCTGCTGCCAGGCGAGGTGTCCGAGGTAGAGGAGGGTGCGCAGCTTGATGATCTTTGCCTCTTCAGTGGCTCGCTTGTCGAGTCGGTTCCAATCGTAAGCACGCCTGAACCACTCTTCAGCAGCGGCACTATCTCCCATCCGGTTGAGGTAGTATTCGGCCAGGTCGAAGGCGAGCTCATAACTCTCGGGGTTGGCAACCAGCCCTTCATGCAGCAGCCGCATCGCCGGTGCGGGATCGTTGGTGTAGCGCCACAATACATAGGAGCCAATCTGGTAGGCCTGGATGTTTTCCGGGGCGGCCCGGCAGGCGGCCCAGACCCAGGGCAGCAGCTCATTGAACTCCTCTTCAGCCAGGTGGCGATGCAGTTGCACCCGGAGCTGCTGTTGCAGTTGTCGCCAGGGAGCCCGCCAGCTCCAGGCGGTAGCGGTATGATGGTGATGCGTGTGATGGTGGTGGTGTTCCGCAGCAGCATGCTGCTCTGTCTGGTCGTGTACGTGGTCTGCAGCTTTGTCCGCATCGTCATGTATGCCACCACAGTCGGTGGCACGTACTCCACCATGAAAGTAGGTGTCGATCCGCTCCAGCAGCGCCTGGCTGACGAGTCGGCGTGCATCACCGAAGAGAATTGCCGTTACGCTCCCCTCTGTCGCGCCGGTTGGTGACTGTTGTGCCAGCAGCGATGGCAGTGTATGCCGACCCAGTATGACCAGCAGTAGCCCGGCTAACAGCGGCGTGATTTGATAGCAACCTCGCATAAGCCACCTAGAGTTGCCGCCGCTTGAGGAGTCGGGCCGCGAGTGCCAGCGAGAGCAGGGTATAGCCCAGGGCATAGCAGAGGAGCATACCGATCAGAGGCCAGGAGAGCGGTGGCCAGAGATGAATCAGACGTTGCCGCAGGTCGAAGAATTCAACGTGTGGCGCCAGCCAGTCGGCAGCTATCAGCAGCCAGTTGATTGGTGAGGGCTGGGTGGCGGCCAAGGCCGGCAGGCGCTGGCCGAAGAGGAGCATCGCCACGATCACGATGGTGCTGAGAGTAATATTGGCAGCAGGGGTCAGCAGCAGCGATCCCAGCATCACCAGAGCCACCACCACCACCATAAAGGCAACATGCAAGAGGTAGGCTTGCAACAGCACCAGAGGCAAGAGGTGACCTTGTCGCGCTCCGGCCAGCAGCAGGTAGGCGAGGTAGAAGAGAGTCAGTGCCGAGAGGGCGGCCAGTGTTGCCCCGAGAAACTTGCCCAGCAACAGCGTGGTGCGGGCGACCGGTTTGGCCTGCAGCGGATAGATGGTGCGCTGCTCAAACTCGGGCGGGAATTGACGGGCGGCCACGCCAATGGCGATAACACCGGATGCCAGCCACAAGAGGAGCAGTGCCAACTCGTCGACATAGCGTCCTGCACCGGTGATGCCAAAGGGGGCCACAAAGATGAGCGGGGAGATCACCAGAGCACCCAACAGGAAGAGCACGATCACATCGCGCCGCCGGTAGAGATCGAGTAGTGACAAGCCAATCAGGGCACGCAACTGACGCCAAACGATCTGTCTCATGCCCCGGCCTCCATCACTGTTCTCTCCTGCTCCAGTAGCCGCAGGAAGGTGCGCTCCAGGTTGAGCGAACCATCACCGGCCGCCTCCTGCATCGTGCCGCTCCAGATGAGTCTGCCCTCTTTGAGGATTACGGCACGATCACAGATTAACTCCGCCTCGGTGAGTTCGTGAGATGAGAAGAAGATCGTCTTGCCCTGCGTGCGCAACTCGCGGAAGAGATCGCGGAAGTGGATGCGCGCCAGCGGGTCGAGTCCGGTAAAGGGTTCATCGAGGATCAGCAGATCGGGATCATGCAGCAGGGCTTGCGCCAGCCCGGTCCGTTGCAGCATCCCCTTGGAGTAGTGGCGCAGTAGACGTCTGCCGCTCTTCTCCAGTCCGACCTGCCTGATCACAACTTCGCTCCGTTGCCTGATCTCACGCCGTGAGAGACCGCAGAGTCCGCCGTAGAAGCGCAGTAATTCGCTGATGTTGAGATAGGGGTAGTAGTAGGCCTGCTCGGGGAGATAGCCGACCCGCCGCCGGGTGGCGGCTACTTCAGGCGCACCGCCCAGAATGGTCACCTTGCCCTGGTCGGGGGTTAAAAAGCCAAGCAACATCTTGATCGTGGTGGTCTTGCCGGCACCATTGGTTCCCAGAAATCCGATCACCTGACCGCGTCCAACCGTCATGGTGAGATTGGCGACGGCCTTGAGACTACCGTAGCTCTTGCTGACTGCCTGCAGTTCCAATACCTGCATCTCTGTTATTCCTCATTGATTCGCTGCTGCCCAGGAAAGAGAAGCCATTATTTCACATTTTGTGCTGTTTGTCTATTAGAGTATCGGAGCCAGGGCGGCCTGCAACTCGGCGGCGAGATCACGCTGCCGGAAGGCGGCGATCCGTTGCTGTTGGCGTGCGACAACTGCCTCTCTTAGCGGCTTGTCGTGCAACACGCGGCCAATGGTCTCGGCAATCAGGGGCAAGTCGAGAGGGCTGTCGAAGAGAATTCCGGCTCCATCGAGCGTCTCGGGCACCGCAGCAGCACGACGTGCCAGAATCGGAAGATCGTGCAACATCGCCTCGATCAGAGGAGCACAGAAGCCTTCGTGCTCACTGAGGCAGAGGAAGAGATCGGCGGACGCATAGTAGGCGTTAAGCTGCTCTTGCGAGACGGCCCCCACCATCTGCAGATCGCGCAGGTCGAGGGTGCGGGCCTGCGCCAGAAGCTGGCTGCGATAGCTCTCCATGCCATCGTAGGCGCCGACGTGAATCAGGCGTACACGTGGCTCGACATGGCGTTGCAGGTAGTGGAGTGTCGCCAGCAGGTCTTCGATCCGCTTGTTGGGCACACAGCGGCCGACAAAGAGGAGATTGAAGGTGCCATCGGTGAGGCGTTGCTGCAGCGCTGCATCGGCGCGTTGCGGGGCGTAGGCTGCCAGATCGATAAAGAGCGGCAAGACCCCGACCTCACCGTAGCCCAGCTCCAGCAGCTCGGCAGCATTGTAGGCACTGTCGGCCAGATTGATGGCGGCTGCTCCGGCGAGCGCGGCCGCCTCTTGCCGCCCGGCAGTGAGGTCATCGGCCAGCAAGGGATTGCAGAGGCGGAAGTAGTGAGCGGGGGTGATATTGTGATAGAGGATCACCTTGCGGCAGTTGAGGGTGGCAAAGAGGCGGTTGACCGGCGAACCGACCGAGAGGTGCAGCAGGACAATATCGTCGGGTTTGACGTGCTCCACAAAGGTTGCTGTATCGAGCACTTCGCCCCGTTGTGCCGGCTGGGTGCGTTGCCGGTCGCAGACGATTTCGGCAGGATGGCCCCACTCTCTGATAATATGCCGCATGGTGAGGGCGGCGTTGCTGATAGCATCACCACTGCGAAAGCCGGCCACCAACTGATAGATAGCATAGCGGCTCATGGGGTCTCCTCCACTGTGACGGCATTATGCTGTGCCAGCTTCGCCTCGATCTCCCGATTATGGGGCTTTACCAGCAGACTCTTCTGCCAGAAGGCAATAGCTTCGGTGTGCCGTCCCAAGGCGAGGCAGACGTCGCCGATATGATCGAGAATTGTCGGGTCATCACCCTCCAGGTGCGCCGCCTGCAGCAGCAGTTCAAGAGCTGCTCCATATTCACCTTTGCGGTAGAGCACCCAGCCGAGAGTATCGAGATAGGCACCATTTTGCGGCTCTTTAATGAGAGCCCGGCGCACCAGCGCTTCAGCCTCATCGAGCTCTCTATTGTGAACGGCTAAGAGATAGGCGAGATGATTTTGCAACAGGGCCGAGGTCGGATGTTGGCGTAGCGCCTGACGCAGCACCGCGGCGGACTCTTCAGGGGAGCCGGCCAGCTCATGCAGATGGCTATAGTAAGAGGAGGCATGGGGGGCCGGTCCTGTGCGTTGGCGTGCCAGCAGGTTATAGGCCAAGGCACCGTAGTGGAGGGCCGTCTGGTGGTCGCCTCTGGAGGCCGCGTCATATGTCAGGGCCTGCAGGGCGTAGAGATCCGGGGGACGGGCAGCCGCCGCCTGCCGCCAGAGATTGGTGGCTGCCGCTCCTCTGGTGGCATAGTCAAAACGCATCAGATAGACGATGCTCTCCAGATCGTCGGGCGCTCTGCTGAGCGCCTGTTGCAGATGTTTTCTGGCGGCGTTGGTGGCCCCTGCTGCGAGGTCGCTACGGGCCAGCCCCTGACAGACCAGGAGGCGTTGCTGCTGGTTGGTAGCGCTTTTTAGAGCCAGCTTGAAATAGGGTGTGGCGCGCTCCTGTTCGCCTTTGAGGCGCAAGAGCTGCTCGCCCCAGAAGAGGGGATGGGCAAACATTGTCGCCGCAGTCTGCGGGGCAGGGCTCTGCCGCAGGCTGCGCAGTGCTTGACGGTCGTTACCTGCCCGGACCCAGGAGCGAACCTGCAGATGGTGCCACTGTTCGGCCTGTCGGGAATGGTAGCGGGCTGCCTGTGTATAGTGGCGGGCCGCCAACGGGTAGTCTTCAAGCTCCTCGGCCAGAGTTGCAACCAAGGCATGCGCCTGCTCTGATGGCTGGTCACGACACTGCTGCTGTGCTTCAGCCAGCGCCTCCGCATGCTGCTCATGAAGCCAGAGCCTGCCAACCAGCAACTCCTTCAGCAGGGCGTTGGTAGCATCAAGTGCCGTTGCTTGGCGGAAGGCCTCGAGTGCGGCCGCGCCGCCATCAGGCCTCCCTTCACGTTCCAGCAGCAATCCGTGGGCAAAGTGTGCCAGCGAACGTCCGAAAGCCGACTCTTCAGGAGGCAGGCGATAGGGTGCATCTGCAGTCGGCCTGGATAGCGTGCCACAGCCGACGCAACACGTCAGGGCCATAACTGCCACCAACCGGATGAGATGCATGCCTGCCTCCGGCCGGTTGCTACTTCTTGTGACGGTTGGCTTTAAGACGCTTGTCGTGCTTGTGCTTCGCCATCTTGGCGCGACGCTTCTTCTTGATTGAACCCACTCTGTACTCCCTGGTTTAAGGAACGTTTGTAATGCTGTAATCTGGTCGCCCGTGACGACCCTAAAGGATGATCTTGTTGAGCGGCAGCTCAATGATACCCTCCGCGCCCGCCTGGCGCAGTGCCGGGATGAGATCGCGTACCCGCTCCTCTTCTACCACCGTCTCGACGGCATGCCAGCCGTCGGTATCGAGAGAGTTGACGGTGGGCGCATTGAGCGAGGGCAGCAGCGCCACGACCCGTTTCAGTTGTGTGGCCGGCACGTTCATTTTGAGCAGAACACGTGTCTCGGCAGCCAGAGCACCCGCCAGCAACATCGCAATCTGCTCCACCTTGCTGCGTTTGGCAGCATCTTGCCAGGCGGTCTTGTTGCAGATCAGGCGCGTGGTTGAAGAGAGGACTGTATCGATGATGCGCAGGTTGTTGGCCCGCAGCGAGGAGCCGGTCTCCGTGAGCTCGACAATCGCATCGACCAGCTCCGGCGCTTTCACCTCAGTGGCACCCCAGGAAAATTCAACTTCGGCCTCAACCCCATGCTGCTCCAGATAGCGGCGCGTCAACCCCACCGCCTCGGTAGCGATACGCTTCCCGGCAAGGTCCTTGGCGCTCTTGATGGTCGACTCATTGGGCACGGCCACCACCCAGCGTACCGGACGCATCCCCTGCTTGGCATAGAGGAGCTCAGCCACCTCTACGACATCGGAGTTGTTCTCGTAGATCCAATCATAGCCGGTGATGCCGGCATCGAGTACACCCAGCTCGACGTAGCGGCTGATCTCCTGTGCCCGGACCAGGCGGCACTTAAGCTCGGGATCATCGCACGAGGGAGTATAGCTACGTGAGCCGACTGAAAGATTGAAGCCGGCTTTGCGCAACATGTTGAAGGTGGCATCTTGAAGACTGCCCTTTGGAAGACCTAAAATCAGACTCATTACCCGTTGTCCTTGTCAAATAGACCAAGTTATCATGCTTAATGCTTTTTTTCAAGAGCAAAAGAGTTGTAGCGCATGATCAAGGCCTGAGTGCCGTGGTCGTTGTAGCCTTCAGCGGCGAGTTCACGGTAGAGGCGTGTGGCGAGTGCAAGCGCCGGCAGGTCGAGTTGCATGGTGCGGGCCACGTCGAGAGCGATGCCGAGATCTTTGATGAAGTGT
The DNA here is from genome assembly GCA_964599645.1 of uncultured Lentisphaerales bacterium. Taxonomy (GTDB): domain Bacteria; phylum Verrucomicrobiota; class Kiritimatiellia; order RFP12; family JAAYLN01; genus JAAYLN01. Next base: position 38,042 of record CAZRGQ010000010.1, read on the forward strand.
TTGATATAGAAGCCGGGTGCCAGGTCGCCTTGCAGTATGCGGGGCCCCAGGTTGCTGAGCGACCAGCTTCCGGCAGCCCCCTGTTCGATGCTGGTCAGTACGGTGGCAGGGTCGAGCCCACTGCGCCTGGCGTAGGTGAGAGCCTCACAGACTCCCAGCATGTTGCCGGCGATGGCGATCTGGTTGCACATCTTGCAGTGTTGTCCGCTGCCGGCCTCGCCCTGCCGGATGATCTCCCGCCCCACGACTTTTAAGAGCGGCAGGGCAGCGCTAAAGGCAGTCTGGCTGCCGCCCACCATGATCGAGAGGGTGGCTTCACGCGCGCCGCGGTCGCCACCGGAGACGGGCGCATCGAGCGCCGCGGCCTGTCTGGCGGTGGCGGCCTCTGCAATGCGCACGGCCAGCGCCGGATGTGAGGTGGTGAAGTCGATCAAAAGAGTGCCGGGGCGCAGCGACTGCAAGAGACCATCCGGTCCGAAATAGATCTCTTCGACATCGGCAGGATAGCCCACCATGGTGCAGATGACGTCGCAGCAGGGAGTCAGGGTCGCCACACTCTCATGCCAGATGGCGCCGCGCGCCAGGAGCGGTTCGGCCCGTGCTTTGGTGCGTGTGTGGAGATGGAGTTGATAGCCGGCCTCAAGCAGATGGCCTGCCATACTGCCGCCCATGATGCCGGTACCGATAAAGGCGATTGCGGAACGCTTCTCTTTCATAAGACTCCATCGTAGAGTGTGGCACGGGCAGCCGCGAGGTTGGCGGCCAGATCACGCGCCAGCAAGGCTGCCATGCCTCCATGCCAGGCGGCCAGATCACCGGCAGTCGCATGGAGGTAGACACCCAGCAGAGCGGCTTCCAATGAGGTGAGTCCTTCGCCCCACAAGGCAGCGATCACGCCGGCCAGCACATCGCCGCTGCCGACAGTTGCCATGCCGGGGTTGCCCGTCAGATTGATCCAGGGGCGCTCACCGGGGGCAGCGACGAGTGTGCCGGCTCCCTTCAATACCACGACACTGTTGCTGCGCGAGGCCAACTGTTGGACGGCTGCCACTCGATCCTGTTGTACTCTGGCAACGGTAGTGCCGAGCAGGCGGGCAGCCTCGCCCGGATGCGGCGTGATGATCGTGGTGGCAGGCGTGCCTAATGGTGCCAACGGCTGCTGCCGACTCCAGAGATTGAGCGCATCGGCATCGAGCAGGAGACGTGTCGGGTTGGCTTTAACGAGCTGCTGCACTAGGAGCGCCGACTCCGGGGCTTGTCCGAGACCGGGGCCAAGCACCACGACGTTATGCGCCGGCAAGTCGTTTTGCAACAGTGCCAGGGTCTCATGGGCGTCGTGTGGCCGTCCATATATGAGCGCTTCAGGTGCTAGGTTTGACACCGTCTGCACCGCATCAGGCGGCACAACGGCGGTGACACGTCCGGCACCGGCCCGCAGCGCCCCCAGCGCGGTCAGGGCCGGGGCGCCGCTCATGCCTTTGGCGCCGCCGATAATCAGGGCCGCAGCATAACTGCCTTTGTGGCTCTCCCGCGGGCGTAGCCGTAAGAGTGGTTGCAGCGTGTTGGCGCTGATGAGGCGACAGGGGGGGTGGGGAGGCGGAGCGGAAAGAGTGTCAGCGGCGAGTCCGATAGCGACGGCCTCGACACGACCCAGCCAAGATGATGCCGCAGGCTGCAGGAAACCAAGTTTGGGAGAGTCAAAGGTGACAGTCAAATCGGCCTTTACCACAGGGTAGTCGGGCGGTATGTCAGCGCCGGGGGCCAGACCGGCCGGCAGGCCGCTATCGGCATCGAGTCCGGAGGGGAGGTCGGCAGCGACGATGGCCGCAAAGGGCGCTGCCCGTTGGATCCAGCCGATGGCAGCGGCGACTGTTGCGGTGGGCCTGCCGGTGATGCCGGTGCCGAGCAGCCCGTCGACCACAACACCACGCGGTGGCAACTCCAGCGCCGGATCGCTATTATGCCAGTCAGCTTCGCTGGCGTAGAGAGCAACCGTGGTGGTTGAGGGTGCGTCGCCGAAATAACGCTGCCACGCCTCACGCGCTGTGCCCTTCAACCCGGCAGGCGGCAGCAGCAGCCGGAGTTGGCAACGTACACCCCAGTTGGTCAGCAGATGTGCCGCCACGATCAGGTCGCCGCCATTGTTGCCGCGTCCGGCTACAAGAAGAGCGTCGTTGCCGTTGCGGGCGCGCAACAGGCGCAAAGTAGCCCGTGCCAGGCCACTCCCGGCACGCTCCATCAGCACGATGGCGGGTGTGCCTGCCGCAATCGCCCCTGCTTCACGCTGGCGTATGGCCGCTGCCGGGCGAAACTCCATCGCATCAGGCGGCAGCCATCGCTGCCAGCATCGCCTTGGTGGCGGCTTCGAGACCGACAAAGATGGCATCGCTGACGATGCTGTGCCCGATGTTGAGGACGTGCATCTCAGGAATACGACAGATAGGAGCGACGTTGTCGAGCCGCAGGCCGTGACCGGCATTGACAATCAGTCCGGCCTCACGTGCCAGCCGGGCACCCTCTACCAGCCGCGCCAGCTCGGTGTCGCGTGCTGCTCCGGTAAGTCGACTGTAGGTGCCAGTATGGAGTTCGACGTAGGTGGCTTTGAGCTTGGCCGCCGCCTCGATCTGCCGCGGTTCGGGATCGATAAAGAGACTCACCTCGATCCCCTGCGCCTGCAGTTTGCTGACGGTCGGTTTGAGCTCGGCAAAGTGTGCCGCTGCATCGAGTCCACCCTCGGTGGTGACCTCCTCCAGACGCTCCGGCACGAGGCAGACCTCGTGCGGGTGCGCCGCCAAGGCGTGCTTCACGATTGCCGGATCGTTGGCCATTTCGAGGTTGAGACGGGTCGTTATCAGCTTGCGCACACCGTAGAGGTCGTCATCCTGAATATGGCGCCGATCGATGCGCAGATGGATGGTAATGGCGTGGGCACCGGCAGCTTCACAGATGCGTGTAGCCTCAAGCAGGTCGGGGTAGGCGGCCCGGCGCGCCTGGCGCAGGGTGGCGACATGGTCGATGTTGACACCCAGTTTAACATTATTACTCATGGTTGATCCTCTTCTTGTGGTGTGGCTATGCGATTCATGCCAGCCAGAAAAGCTTCAAAATGTGGCAGCTCGCTACGGAAAGTCAGACGCAGGGGCAGCTTGCCCAGCAGGGGACGCAGGGTCTCCATCATCTGCTCCGAGCGCACCTCGATCTCGCGCGGGCGTGCACCGGCGTGCAGGCAGAGGTCGAGCAGACGGGTGGGCACCGAGTGCCAGAGGGCGCTCAGCTCCTCGCGTGGCAGAATCACATCGGCACCGACGCAGTTGCCGGTTTCGCTGTTGAAGGCGGCCAGCAGGTAGGCGGTGCGCAGCCGCTGCCCCGGTTCGCCCACCGTGGCACGCGAGAGGGCGAGGTCAAACTGCACCCGTTCAGGATGGCATGGCAGCTCCGTTACCTGTGCCAGCTTGCTGCTGTCGAGTTGCAGTGGTGGCGGGTCGGACGGCGCTGGAGTTTGGCAGAACTCCTCCTGCCAGGCGCCGCCGCCGGTTGTGCTCAGAACAAAGATTTGGTCGGGGGCCGGCGGACGCAGCAGTTGCGCGTTAAATTCACACCGCATGGCCAGGCCGATGGTCTGGCGCACGATCTCGGCCAGCAGGGGCACCTCCTCGCCCTCCAGCAGCCAGGGGAGGTAGCCGGGGCGATGGCTGCGGCAGATGGGTACTACCGCTTCCGGTTCACGACCGCAAGCGTGCCAGAGCGCAAGGTCTTCGCTGCCGCACTCCGTCCGTGGCAGAAAGGCAAGCTGCAGTGTGGGGGTTTCGATCAGGTCGCGGATGGTGAGTTTGCCGACCCTTGCCAGCCTCCTGATGTGGCGCAATGCCTCCCAGCCGAGGAAGGCGAAGAGAGCCTGTTTATCGGCCTCGGCAGAGCCCATCAGCGAGATAAAGGCGATTGGAGAGTCGGGGAGCGGGCGCACGCCAAAGTAGTCTTGCGGCACCATCCACTGCCAGGGGGAGAGGCGTTGCAGCAGGAGGGCAGCGTCGTAGAGCTGTTGCCATGCGGCCGCATCGGCACCGCGCACTGCTCTGTCAGTCCCTGCTGCAGGCTTGTCTTGCTGCACTTCGTTCATGGTTTAGAGTATAGAGCAGGGCGTCACAAAGTGCAAGAAGCGCCTTTGGCTGTCGTGGTCGGATGCTTGACAAAGGCGCATGAATTTTACAAAGTGGCAGGCGGGAGCAACCACGTGATGAAGCCATTTATACATGCTGATTTTCTCTTGCACAGCAACGCTGCACAAGAGCTCTACCACCACCATGCTGCCGACTTGCCGCTGATCGATTATCACTCTCATCTGCCGCCGGCCGAGGTGGTGGGCGATCAGCGCTGGGAGAACTTGACGCAGCTCTGGCTCTCCGGCGACCACTACAAGTGGCGGGCACTGCGCTCTAACGGTGTGGCCGAGGAGCTGATTACAGGGGCGGCATCGGATCGCGCCAAGTTTGATGCCTTTGCCGCTACCATGCCGTATCTCTGGCGCAATCCCCTCTTCGACTGGGCGCAACTGGAGCTGGCGCGCTACTTCGATATCACCACGCTGCTGACCCCTGAAACGGCTGATGCAATCTGGGAGGAGACGCGTGAAAAGCTGTCCCAACCGGGCTTCTCGGCGCGTGGCTTTATGGAGCGCAGCCGGGTTGAAATGGTCTGCACCACCGATGATCCCTGTGACACGCTCGAACACCATCTGGCACTCAGAGAGAGCGGCTATCAGATCAAAATGCTCCCTTCATGGCGACCCGACCGAGTGCTGCAGATCGATCGGGTGGCAGCCTGGAATGAGTGGCTGGGGCGGCTGGAGGCGGCCGCCGGAGTGGCGGTCGACTCCTACAGCGCACTCCTGACAGCCCTTGAACGGCGTCATGACCACTTCCAAGCCGCCGGCTGTCGTCTCTCCGACTACGGCATGGAGACGCTGCCGGAGGCCGAAGCCGCCAGCAGCCGGCAGTTGGCTGCGATCTTCGACAAGGTACGCAGCGGCAAGAGCGCCACCGCCGCTGAGGTGGCGCAGTTTCAGTTTGAGTTGCTGGCCACCTGCGGCGCAATGGACCGCGCCAGTGGCTGGAGCTGGCAGCTTCACTACGGCGTGATACGCAACAACAGCTCGCGCATTATGGATCTGGTAGGGCCCGATGCCGGCTGCGACAGCATCAGCGACCGTCCCGTGGCGCGGGCGGCGGTACGCCTCTTTGACCGGCTCGATCGCCACGACCAGTTGCCACGGACGATTATCTATAACCTCAATCCGCGTGACAACGAGTTGCTGGTGGCGCTGATCGGCAACTTCCAGCGCGGTCCGACTCCCGGCAAAATGCAGTTTGGCAGCGGCTGGTGGTTTAACGACCAGAAGGATGGTATCCGGCGTCAGATCGAGGCTCTCTCGCAGATGGGGCTCTTGAGCCGCTTTGTCGGGATGTTGACCGACAGCCGCTCCTTCACCAGTTTTACGCGGCATGACTACTTTCGCCGCATTCTCTGCAACATAATCGGCGCAGAGATCGAGCGGGGGGAACTGCCTCACGATATGGCACGCGCCGGGCAGATGGTGGCCGACATCAGCTACCACAACGCCAAGCGCTACTTTTTCGATTGAAAGCTGTTGCAGCGCCGGGCAGCCGACAAATGGTGCAGAGTCGTGGCTACTTGGTTTTGCTGGCTGCCGCTTCGTTGGTTTTGCTGCCGCCGAAGAGGCCTGTGACCACACCACCGACGACCTTGCCGGCACCTTTGACACCATCAACCGCCAGCGAACCGGCGCCCTTGACGCCATCGACCGCCAGTGAACCGACCTCTTTTACGCCGTCGATGGCAAATTCGCCCACGCTGGCAACGACGTTGAGCACGCCACGGAAGATGTTGACAAAGATGAGGCGGATCACCTGAGCCGGCATCAGCGACTTGTCACGCCCGATATTCTTCAGTTCGAGAGCTGGCAGCGGGATGTTCATGCCGACGCCCAACTTGACCCCGACCTTGCCCGACTTCATTTCAAAGTAGTCGATGATAACTGCTTTCTTGGGCTTATCGTCACCACTCTCTTTTGGTTTGGTCTCTTTGGGCTCGTCGCTCTCGAGCAGCGCCAGCAGGTCGCTCACGTTGCTGCTTTTCAGCTTGCGATCATACCAGACGTGCGGACCGCTGATGATGATCTCAGTGAAGTGGATGTTGCCGTGCAGCAGCTCGGACATCACCAGCTTGAGGCTCATCTCATCGAGGTGAAAGAGGTAGTCGCTGCTGTAGCCTGCGGGGTTGCCGATGGTGAGCGACTTCAGTTTGAAGGTGCCGCGCAAGGGGTAGACAGCAACCGACTCGACGTTGACCGGCACCTTCAGGATCGAGGGTCCTAGCGTATTGACGGCTGTGCGGATTACCGTGCCCAGCCGCAGGGTGACGAGTGCCAGAATCAGGGCCAGTACCACTACGATGGTGAGTAGTGCGAACCAGATTTTACGTTTCAGTTTGCGCTTCATGGTGCTGCTTTTCGCTCAAGTCCGGTCTATATTATGCGTGGTCGGATCAGGTTGACATTGATGGCGGCAAAACGCTCCTGCAGGCGGGCAAAAATCTCCTCACCGGGGCAGAGGCCGACGATGGCGCCGCCGGAACCGGAGAATTTGGCGCTGGCACCGGCTTCACGTGCAATCCGCACCAGGCGCAGGTTACCTTCACTCAATTTGTAGAGCTGGGTACGGCGGTCAAAGTTGGCATCCATCAGGCTGCCCAAGCGCTGGTGGTCGCCGCTCTCGAGGGCGACGCGTGCCTGGTCGGTGAGATCGGCCCAGAACTGCATCGCCTCGACTATTTCAGCTTCACCGGCATCGAAGCGGTGACGGATGTTGTTGTGGAAGACCTCCGAGCCTTCAGAGAGGTCGGTGCGATAGGCGATATAGAGTGGCGGCAGCAGGGCGGGATCGAGCGACTGATAGTGGCCGAAGCCTTGCCGCTCCATCACCTGACGATCGAAATCCATATAGACGAGGCCTTGATAGACCTGCGCGACCCGATCCTGCAAGCCGGCGCTGATACCGAGCTCGACATTCTCAACCTGACGGATCAGGTTGGCCAGCTCGGGGTTGGGAATACGCACGCCGTAGAAACTCATCAAGGCCCGCATGCAGGCGGTGATAATGGCACTGGAGCCGGCCAGCCCCACCAGATTGGGGATGTCGGAGCAGTAGCGGATGGTAAAGTTACGGCAGTGAAGCTGTACCCCGTGCTCCCGGCAGTAACTGTGAAAGCTTTTGAGGGCAGCCTTGATGAGGCGGATGCCACCATAATAGCCGAAGAGACGTACATCCTCGGCCAGGGCATCGAGACTCTCGAAGACCGACTCATCGCGACGGCTCGACTCAATCTCCAGCTCGGGTGACTCATAGAGCAGCACCTCAGCCTTGAAGTTGTCGAAGGTGAAGGCGATCGTCTTGCCGTAGTAGCCGTCGGAGGGGTTGCCGATTAGGGCAGCGCGCGGGTAGGCCTGGGTGCGGATAATCATGTCACTTCTCTGCGTTTAGTCTGCGGCTGACAGGCGTTTGCAGCGCGCCTCCAGTGCTGACGACAACTCATCCTTGTCGCGTGGGGTGGTGGCGACCCCCGACTTGATGGCAGCCTCCGCTACGGCCAGTGGCACGCGGCTGATGAGGCGGCGATCGAACGGTTTGGGAATCACATATTGTGTGCCGAAGGTCAGCTCCTCGCCGGCGTAGAGCGCCTGCACATCGGCCGGCACCCGTTCACAGGCCAACTCGGCCAGCGCCTCGGCAGCGGCGACCTTCATCGGCAGGTTGATCGTGGTGGCACGCACATCGAGGGCACCGCGGAAGAGATAGGGAAAGCCGAGTACGTTGTTGATCTGGTTGGGGAAGTCGGAGCGCCCGGTCGCCATCAGATAGGGTGCCTTGCCGAAGGCGGCAGCGACGGCGTCGGGGTGGATTTCGGGATCGGGATTGGCCATGGCGAAGATGGCCGGAAACTCCGCCATCTGTGCCACTTCGTCGCCTTTGACGCAGTTGGCCACTGAGACGCCGATAAAGACGTGCGCACCGCGCAGGGCTTCGCCCAGAGTGGTCGCCTGCGTCTTGACGGCATGGCGGCGTTTGTGTGCCGTAAGGTCGGTGCGGTCGCTGCGGCAGGGACCCTTGCTGTCGCAGATAATCAGATCCTTGACGCCGGCAGCCTTGCACATGTCGGCAATGCGGATACCGGCGGCGCCAGCACCGTTGATCACCAGCCGCAGTTCACCGATCTGGCGGTCGCTCAGGCGGGCGTAGTTCATGACGCCGGCGAGGGTTATCACGGCGGTACCCCACTGGTCGTCATGGAAGACGGGGATATCGAGCATCGCATCGAGGCGGTCTTCAATCTCAAAGCAGGCGGGAGCGGCAATATCCTCAAGGTTGATACCGCCATACATCGGTGCCAGGGCGGCGACGTGGTCGATCAGCCGTTCGGGATCGGTCGGGCCGCTGTTGGCCCCGCCCTGACGGCAGTGATCTAGCACTACCGGCCAGGCGTCGACATCGGCAAACGACTTGAAGAGTACCGCCTTGCCTTCCATGACGGGGATACTGGCCTGTGCCCCCAGGTCGCCCAGTCCAAGAATGGCGGTGCCATCGGAGACGACCGCCACGAGGTTGCTGCGGGCGGTATAGTCGAAGGAGGAGGCCGGGTTGGCGGCGATATGCTTCACCGCCTGCGCCACGCCCGGTGTATAGGCGAGGCAGAGGTCGCGCTGCGAGGTGACTACCCGTGGCAACCCCAGATTGATCTTGCCGCCAAGGTGGTATGCGAGAACCTCTTCAAGAGTGACTGTAAGTTTTGTTGTCATAGCTGTCTGCCTTTCGCTTGAATTAATTAGTCTATCATAATTTGAGCCCGGCAGGCAAAAAATATCTGCATCGGTCAGTGACAGGGGGGGAGGCAGAGGAGGCGCGATAAGAGAACCGCAAGATCGCAAGGGACAGAGAAGAGAATCCCTACGGCGGCAGAGACCTGCCACCTTTGTAAATTGTAAGCTGTGAGCAGTAATAGCAAGTGACGACGCTGAGGGACAGAGAAGCCGCTGAGGACGCTGGGGGACGGACGGGTTTGGGGACAGAGAACGGGTTCCGCTCACCCCGGAAACCGCTTCTCTCTCCCCGGCACTCGCTGCGGCTCCCACTCC
>CAZRGQ010000011.1:0-47025 GCA_964599645.1 uncultured Lentisphaerales bacterium
GCGTCGCCTCGACCTCGCCGAGACTCAAACCTTCTGCCGCATCGTTACCGCCCTCGGCCATACACTACGCCTGCAGGACGAGATCGATGTTCTCTACGAACAAGTTGAAACCGCGACTATCGCTTGGCCTTGAGCTAGCGAACCATTATAGTGGTCATCCACACATCGCCTGCATCAAGCCCGGCAGCTTTGGCGGCCGCTCTTTGCGCGGAGCTGGCCGGATGCGAACCAGCGTTCCAGCGGTTGGCCAAGTAATTGGCCGTGCCATGGAGCACGTCTGCCTCCAGTGTCTGATCGAAGCCGACCACCTCTGCTGTTACCACCGCAGGAACTTCCCAGCCGGGCTCACCTTGAAAGGCTGCAACAAAGCGGGCATCAGTTGCCGGACATGCCTGAAAAACGACCCGAGAGGCAGCACTGCGTTGCTCACCCCTGGGTATAGGTGATAAATTTGAAGTGGTCTCGGCAAAGGCAACAGCATCTTCAGCGCCCTTTACATACTCACCGGGAGCATGACCGTAAGTGTTCTCCGGCGCTTCGGCTCCTGTAACAGTGAGTTCGGTGCCTGTCACAAGGCAAGTGGTAAAATCGAACGCGCAGGATGTTAACCGCATGGCCAGACGAGTATCCCGCTCATCAACAATATTTTGCAGTTTTGGCATAAATCACTAATCCAGCGGTTGGCTCTGCCTTGTCGCAAGAAAACTTCATGAGCATATTTACTATAAATCCAGCTTGAAGTCAAATCTGTCGTAGCTCTCTGGTGTCGCTATCAACTGACGCACTTTTGTGGTAAGGCGCTCTGGATGCATGTGCCACCAAATCCAGGTATGAGTATCGAGTAGATACTTCACAGGTTTGCCTCCCACTCATTACTGTCAAGTGGGCCAATCAGATCTTTCTCAAAAAGCAGCATTTCTGCCAGCTTGCCTGGTATGCTGCTTCCCTTTTCCTCAACATAGGGAACAAGACGTGCAACAGGCTTCCCTCGCTTGGTAATTACGATAGAGTGCTGCAAATCAGCAACATTGGCAATCAACTGCAGTGCCTTGGTTTTAAATTTGGAGATCGCAATCGTGGTCATAACAGTAGTTTCCGCAAGACACTTCGCATAATAGTCATTCTAAATGACTATGTCAAACTGACAATCAACAGCGATGATCGTTTCTCTGTACCCACATCTCTGTCCCCACATCTACCGCAAGTGGCTGATGCACTGCGGCGGCGACGGCGCGCCGCCCTCCAGCGGCTCCGCACTCTTAAACATCACTCCAGAAGCGCAGCGGGGAGGTTGCCTGCGGCTAGTTGGTCGAAGGGGGGAATGGTGCGGTTGAGGGCGGTGGCAAGAGTCTGAAGTCGGGTATAGCTCTCTTGCGCCGCCGTGGCGGCTCCGGCGCGGGTTTGGTGACCGATGGCAACGGCGAGGAAGCGGGCGTAGATCGCGACTTCGTTGGGATAGAGGGCGATGGTCTCTTCGAAGAAGCGACAGGTGACGGGGATTACCTCCAGCGCCGGTGCGGTGCGGTAGACTCCCTGGCTGAGGTCGCCGCTGAAGCGGCCGCGTTCTACGAGTACCATCAAGTTTTGATGGATCATGCGGCGCAGGGCCTGATGTTCGAAGCCGCTGGCGTGGGGCAGGCCGGACCAGGCCCAGTAGATGGCGTGGGGTTGGGGCAGACGCCAGTCGAAGCGGTAGCCGAGGGAGTCTTCGAGGCTGGCGAGGGTGTCGGAATCGAAGTGGAAGTGAGTGGCCAGCTCCTGACGGGCGGTCGAGCCGGTGGCGGGGAGATGGCCGTCGGGCTCAAGCAGGGGCGCAATGGTCTGGGCGAGATCGAGCTGATAGCGGCGGTGGGCCGGGTCGGTGGCGTCGCCGATTTTGTTCTGATAGAGCCAGCCGAGTTCACGGTAGAGGCGCGGTGCCTTGGGGTTGGCCGGGATGGCGCGGTCGCGCAGCAGGCTGATGCCGGCGGCAACCCAGGTGAGGCGGTCGTCGTGGCGCGGCATCATGGCGCTGATGTTGTAGGCGAGGTTCCAACTGTTGTAGCTCCAGGCGTCGACAGCACGGGGATCGAGGGCGGTGATCCACTCGGCGAGCTGTATCTGCTCAAAGTAGCGTCCCTCCTCCTGCAGCCGGGAGGCGCGCAGCCAGAGGGCCTCGGAGATGAGACCGCGGAAGCCGCCGAAGCCGACCATGACGTACTGCACCCAGAGGGGTTGGGTGGTATCGGGGGTGTCGGCAGAGTAGCGTTGCTGGTGGAGCTGGCGCAGATGCGGCTCAAGGAGCAGGAGCAGGCTGAGCGCCACAACCAGCCAGAGTAGCGGGGCGGTCAGGAGGCGGCGGAGTGCGGTTTTGCTATGGAGCGGTTTCATGCGGGTAGCTCCCGGCGGCTGAGAACCAGAGCTGAGAGGATGCAACAGAGGAGGGGCAGGAGCAGCAGGTTGATGGCGAGGGCGCGGCAGAGGTCGCGCTGCGGAATGAGGGTGGCCGATGCGAGTTGGCTGAGCGGGGCGGGGGTGAGGGCGGGGCGGGCGGCGGCGGTGAGCAGGCGGGGGGTATGGTTGGCGATGGCGACCTGGAGGCGTTGCACAGTAGTGGGATGGTCGGGAAGCTCGGCCAGCTCCTCGCCGTCAAGGTCGTTGACGACGAAGGCGCTGATGAGGATGGCACACAAGAGACCGGTGGCGCAGAAGGCGGCGACGGGGAGCGAGAAGAGGGTGCCGCAGGTGATGCCGATGGCGGAGAGGAGCGCGAGCAGGGCGAGGTGGATCAGGAGGGCACGCAGGGCGTTGTGCGGCAGCGAGGTGCGGGAGACGAGCAGCTCCAATCCCTGACGCGGCTGCAAAATGAGGGGGCCGGTGGTGTCGTCGCCGATGTGGCGCATGGTGAGGGTAAAGGCAGTGTCGTTGGTAAAGCCGGTTGCCGCGAGGGGGACCTCAAATTCGCGGCTGGAGAAGTCGTCGAGGGTGAAGGCGACAGCGTGGCCGGAGGTGTCGCCAGTGAGGTGGCATTCGGCCTGGACGATGGCGCGGGTGAAGGCGTCGGTATCGAAGCGCAGGCGGAGCCAGAGGGGGGAGTTGGCGGGGGGCGGGGCGGTGAGATGGAAGCGCCAGCTCCAGGTGGCGCCGCGCTGCAGCGCGGCTGTCAGGAAGGGGAGTTCGCGGCGGAGTTGTTGGCGCAAGGCGCGCAACTCTGCCGGGTTGGTGGCCAGATGTTGGTTGGCCTTGAGGAGTTCCTGAAACTGCTCTTCCAGACCGGGGAGCTGCGGCTTGACGGCGAGGCGGGCGCGTTGCATGGTCTCTGCCACTGCGGGAGAGCGGCTTAGGTGACGCCACGCCTGTAGGATGGTGAAGCCGTAGCAGCCGAGCAGCAGGGCAAAGTTGAGGCTCATCAGCCCGAGCCACTTGCCGAGCCAGATCTGCCAGGTGCGGACCGGTTTGACGCGGGTGAGGGCGAGGGTGCGGGCGCTGGCGTCGCCGGAGATGAGGGCGGAGCCGATCCAGAGATTGGCGAAGATAAGGCAGCCGAGAGCCGCTGCCAGTGGGTAGCTGAGAGTCATGCGGGTGAGGCCGAGCAGGGTGTTGTCGCCGCGCAGTAGCGGGGGCATGCCACCGATGATCAGGGCGAGGAGCAGCGTAACGGCCAGCACCAGGCGCGAGCGGAAGGCTTCACGCAGAGTCAGTTTGGCGATGGCAAGGAGGGTGCGCATGACGGTCAGCCCTGGTTGGCGGGCGGATTGATGAGGAAGTCGGCCGGTTGTGCCTGCGTGGTGGAAGCGGTGGCGCTGCTGGTGGACACCACCTGGAGGAAATAGGATTCGAGGTCGATGCGGGGACGCTGCCAGGTGACGGGAGCGCCACTCCGGGTGGTAAGCAGGGCAGCGAGGTCGTCGAGGGTCTCGGTGGCGACCCCTTCAACCTGAAAAGTGGCGGCAGCAGGACGTTGCAGCAGGGTGGCGACGTCACCGGCAGCGCGCACTTCGCCTTCACAGAGGATGGCGATGCGGTCGCAGATATCCTCGACGTCGGCCAAGAGGTGGGAGGTCATGAAGATCGTCTTGCCGTTGGCGGCGAGCAGGCGCAGCCAATCTTTGACTTCACGGCAGGCGATCGGGTCGAGTCCGGAGGTGGGTTCGTCGAGAATCAGGAGGTCGGGGTTGTTGATCAAGGCTTGAGCGAGGCCAACGCGGCGAGCCATACCTTTGGAGAATTCACCGACGGGTCGATCGGCAGCGTGGCGCAATCCGACCATCTCGATGAGCGCTTCGATGCGCTGGCGAGAGACGGCGGCGGGCAGACTGAAGAGCCCGGCATAGTAGTGGAGCGTTTCACGCGGAGTGAGAAATTTATGGAGCCAGGAGAGTTCAGGGAGATAGCCGATACGGCGTTTGGCGGCGATATCGTGCGGCGTGGTATCGAGCAGCCGGATGGTGCCGGCCGTGGGGTGGAGCAGGCCGAGGATCATCTTGATGATGGTGCTCTTGCCGGAGCCGTTGGGACCCAGCAGGCCGAAGATTTCGCCGCGCTTGACGGTGAGATCGACGCCACGGACGGCTTTGGCGGTGGGGCGACGCCAGAAGTCGCGGAAGGTTTTGTAAACTCCCTGGAGTTCGATGAGTGGCGGGGTGGAGTCCATAGGCGGCTCAGTTGATATCACGTGAACGGAAGGCGAGCATGGCGAGTGCGAGGGCTGCGGTGGTGGCGGCGAGGGTGTAGAGCGCGAGGAGGGCGAGATAGCGCCAGGCGATAGTACCGTGACCGGTCAGGGCATCGCAGAGCCAGAAGGCCTGGATGTTGGGCAGGAGGCGAGCCGGCAGGCGGACAAGGAGCGGCATGGTGGGGCGGGTGAGAGTTTCGGAGGCGAGTCCGAAGAGCAGTATCAGGCCGGTGAGGGTCATGGAGAGGGCGGCACGCAGGCGGGTGGCGCAGGCGGTGGCAAAGGCACTGAAGAGTATGAGCAGGGCGAGGATGGGTAGCGCGGCGCGCATGATGCGCCAGTCGAGGTTGGCGCAGGCGGGGAGCCAGTCGCCGGCACGGTTGAAGAGGGTGGCATAGAGCAGCCCGAGAGTGAGGCCGAGGATCAGGAGGTAGTGGACTGAGAGGCAGAAACGGAAGCGGCGTCGGTAGTGCAGCCAACCGGCCAGGGCGAGTGTGGCGGGAATAACGAGGAGCAACCAGGCCTGCAGACGGGAGTCGCTGCCCTCAAAGTAGCCGGCCGGGTAGTTATTGATGCGATGGGCAATACGCTCTGCCAGGAGCATGGTGACGAGCAGAATATACCAGAACTGGGTTACCAGGGCCGCTACACCGCCAAACTTGCCGAGGATAAAGCAGTTGCGTGAGAGGGGTTTGCTGAGGGCGGCCGAGGCTGTGCCGCTAATGATCTCCTGATAGATGGCAGCCGAGGCGGCGATGACGGCGATGGCCAGGCCGATGGTGAGTTGATAGGCCAGGGCACCATCGCGGGCGAGGCGACCGGCCTCGCCGAACTGGTGAAACTGCAGCAGGGGGATCAGGGCGGTGGCGAGGACGCCGCTGCAGGTGAGGAGCAGTAGCGCTGGTTGTTGCAGGCTCTCGACCAAGGTGGTGCGGGCGAGGGTGATGAGTGCGCCGGCGAGAGAACGTTTGCCATTTAACTCCGCACTCCGCACTGTTAACTCGCGGCTTGCGCGGCTGAGTTCGGGGCTGGCAGGGGGAAGCGACATGGTGGCGTGGGATGTTTAAGAGTGTTGGGGTTTAAGAGTGAGGTTTAAGTATTGGGTTTAAGGGTGGGGGGGGATAATGGGCAGGAGGAGGTGAGAGGGGTGGAGCGCAGAGTGAAAGATCGTTTGTGTTGCGCTTTGCAGTTCAGTTTCACTGGCGACAGGAGTGCCGGTGTTGGGGTTGCGGGAGAAGCGAGGGAAGTTGCTGCTCGAAAGCTCGAGACGGATGGCGTGACCCTGCAGGAAGCAGTAGGAGGTGACGTCGACCTCGATATCGAGCGCCATGATCTCGCCGGGAGTCGCGAGGCGCGGCGGCTGGTCGATGCCATCACGGAAACGCAGCCGCAGAATGCCGTCGCAGACGTTGAATGGGCGGCCATCGGGCTGGAGATCGACCAGCTTGACGGTGAAGTCGGTATCACAGGCGGTGGTGGCGGCGTAGAGACGCATCGTGACTGGGCCGGTGACTTCGAGCTCCGCCTCAAGTGGCGGCGTGGTATAGACGAGCAGATCGGGGCGGGTCTCAATTTCGCTCTGATCGCGCTGGCCACCACGGCCGACAAGACGTCCGCCGCAGGTTGGCACGGGGTTGTGTGGGTCGTAGGTAAAGGTGTCGGGTGGTTGTGTGCTGTCGGGAGCCTCCCAGGTGAGGCGGCCATCGCCGGCCGCCGAGTTGGCGTGGCCCTGGCCGGCAAGATAGAGCGGCGTAAAGCGGGTGCGGGCCAGAGGCCACTCCTGCTCAAAGCGCCAGATGTTTTTCCCCATGACAAAGAGCTGGATGGGGCCGGGGTTGCCGGCCGTGGCCGGCTCTTTGCCGTGCAGCAACGACGTGAGGAAGTTGACCTCCGCCTCTTCACTGACGTTGGCCGCTGCGCCATAACTGTTGTGGCCCTCGTGCATATTGACGCCATGGCCCCACGGCCCGACGCGCAGACAGGTAAAGCGACGGTTGGAGGGGGCGACCGGGGCCGGGTCTCCGACAAGCTGGGCAAAGGTTTCAAAGAGATGCTCACCGAGGACATCGAACCAACTGCCCTGAAGGAAGATGCCGGCGCGGCTCTGATCGAGATGGTGGGGCGCTGCCAGACGCTGCCAGTAGTCGTTACGCCAGTCGTTGCTGGCGATGGTCTGCCATGAGGGACAGTCGAGCGCACGCTGCTCTGCGATTTCGCTCAGCGGCAGGTGGTGGCGCAGAGCGTTGAAATCAGGATACTCTCCGGTCTTTGAGTGCGTGGCATTCGGTTGTCCGCAGATGCCGATATGCCACGACATCATAAAGGAGAGTTCATGGGCGCCGCCGCTGTAGTAGAGCGCATAGACGTCGGTCGGCATAACGGAGGGTGCAATGGCGGTGAGGGCGGGGTGGCCGCTCTTGAGGGCGGCCAATTGGGTGGCGGCGGGGTAGGAGCCGCCGACCATGCCGACACGTCCGCTGCTCCACTCCTGGTGCGAGATCCAGTCGAGCAGGTCCCAGGCATCGGCCACATCATTTTCCCAGGGGACAAAGAGGCCATCGGAGAGACCGCGACCGCGGCAATCGGCGTAGATGGCGACGCAGCCACGGCGGATCCAGTCAAGGGCCGCGCCCTGGCGGACGCTGGTGACGTTGTATGGTGAGAAGTGGAGGAGAGCGGGATGGCGTTGGGTTGCGCCGGCACCGGGCGGCAGGTAGATGTCGGCGGCAAGCGTGGCACCGTCACGTAGTGGAATGCGGACGTTATGGTAGGCGAGGAAGTCGTATTGCATGGCTACACTACATTTTTTTTAATGCCAGACAGGCGTTGTGTCCTCCGAAGCCGAGAGAGTTGTTGAGGCAGGCGCGCACGGTTGCGGTGCGCGCCGTGCCGGGAACGTAGTCGAGGTCGCAGGCGGGGTCGGGAGTGGTGAGGTTGATCGTGGGAGGGACAATGCCATGGCAGAGCGCCAGGGCACAGACGATAGTCTCATAACCACCGGCCGCCCCGAGCAGGTGACCGGTCATCGATTTGCTGGAGGAGACCATGACGCGTTGGGCTTCAGCTTCACCGAGAGCCCCCTTGATGGCCAGGGTTTCAGTCTTGTCGTTGAGCGGGGTGCTGGTGCCGTGGGCGTTGATGTAGTCGATATCGGCAGGTGTGAGGCCGCCATCCTGCATGGCGAGCTCCATCGCACGGCGTCCACCATCGCCATCTTCACGGGGAGCGGTCATGTGAAAGGCGTCGGCCGTCATGCCGAAGCCGGCAACTTCCGCATAGATGCGTGCGCCGCGGGCCCGGGCGTGTTCAAGGCTTTCGAGGACGACGACAGCGCCGCCTTCGGACAAGACGAAGCCGTCGCGCTCGGCATCGAAGGGGCGACTGGCGGTGGCGGGATCATCGTTGCGGGCGCTGAGGGCCTGCATAACGGCAAAGCCGGCCACGGCAAGCTGTGTGATGCAGGCTTCGGCGCCACCCGCCAGCATGACGTCGGCCTCGCCGTAGGCGATAGCGCGGGCGGCGAGCCCGATCGAGTGAAGACCGCTGGCACAGGCCGTAACCGGGGCAAAGTTGGGACCCTGGAGGTTGTGCTCGATGGCGATCAGGCCGGCGCTGATGTTGGGGATCATCGCCGGGATGGTAAAGGGTGAGATGCGGCGCGGTCCGCGTTCCAAGAGTGTGCGGGCCTGTTCGGAGAGGGTTTCGAGGCCACCGATACCGGAAGAGACGGTACAGCCGCCGCGGGTGGGGTCGAGTGCGGCAAAGTCGAGGCCCGAGTCGGCAGCCGCCATGCGGGCGGCAGCAATGGCATACCAGCCATAGCGATCGATACGGCGCTGCTCCTTGCGCGGAATGAAGGCGTCGACGTCGAAATCACGCACTTCGCCGGCGATCTTGACGGGATAGTCGGTGGTATCAAAGCGACTGATCGGCCCGATGCCGTTAGTGCCGGCAACAAGGTTGGCCCAGTTATCCTGCAGGGTGCTGCCGAGGGGCGAGACGGCCCCCATGCCGGTGATGACAATCCGATTTTTCATGGCGACTCCAAATCTGTAGACACAAATAGCCGAAGAGGCGCTGCACCAGCGACCCCATCGGCTATCTGTAGCGTATTAAGGACTACTCCTTGTCGAAGCCTTTGCTCTTCAGGTAGTCGAGCACAGCGCCTACGGTCGTCAGCTTTTCAGCATCTTCGTCCGGGATCTCGGCACCGAACTCCTCCTCAAAGGCCATAATCAGCTCGACGGTGTCGAGCGAGTCAGCGCTGAGGTCGTTTACGAAGGAGGCTTCGGGAGTTACCTGGTCGGCGTTGACGCCGAGGCGCTCAACGATGATTTCCTTGACGCATTCTTCAAGTTTGCTTGCCATGTTGTTTACTCCGTGAGTTGTTACTGATTAAAACACGCCCGCAAGGGCACGACGTCACATCGTCATACCGCCGTTCACGCTCAGCACCTGCCCCGTCATGTATGACGAGTCGTCACTGGCGAGAAAAACGACGGCCTGCGCAATGTCCGCACCCGTGCCGAAGCGTCCCAGCGGAATCTCCGCCAGCATCTTTTCGCGCAGGGTTTCGGGCAATGCGTCCGTCATCTGTGACACGATGAATCCCGGCGCAACCGCATTGACGCGGATGTTACGGGATGCCAGCTCTTTCGCCATTGACTGGGTCAAGGCGATAAGGCCTGCCTTAGAAGCTGCATAATTACACTGTCCGGCGTTTCCAATCAAGCCTATAATTGAGGTGATCTGGATCATGGCCCCGGAACGCTGCTTCATCATGGGGCGTGCCGCAGCCTTGCCGAAGAGGAAAGCCCCCTTCAAATTGGTGGCTAAAACCTCATCCCACTGCTCTTCGCTCATGCGGATCAGGAGGTTGTCACGCGTGATGCCGGCGTTGTTGACGAGGATATCGATGCGTCCGAATTCGGCAACGACGCCATCGACAAACGCTTGCACACTGGCTCCCCGGGCAACATCGACCGAGGCGAGATGGCTCTTGCGTCCCAACGCTGCAATCGCGTTGGCGGTCTCCTGCAGCGGCTCGATACGTCTGCCGCAGAGGGCCACATGGCACCCCTCGCGTGCCAGTTCAATGGCAATGGCCTGTCCGATGCCGCTGCCGGCACCGGTTACGATGGCAATTTTATCGGTAAGTTTGGACAAGGTGAAAGTCTCCTTAAACAAGGGCTGATGGCAGCCTCACGCCTGTGCCACCGTGGCAGCGCTTTCAAGCGTATCGATATCCTGTACGTTGGCTACGTTGTTGGCGCGGTCGATACGTTTAATCAGGCCGGAGAGCACTTTGCCGGGGCCAAACTCGATGAAGGTTGTCAGGCCGGAGTTCTTGATACAACTGAGCCAGCGGACCGAATCGGTGACCTGGCGCAGCATCGCGTCGCGGATCGCGGCGCCATCTGCGGCATGCGGCGCACCGCTGACGTTGGAGAAGACCGGTATCGCGGGGGTGCCAAACTCGACATCGCGCAGCAGCCCGGCCAAACGCTCACGTGCCGGCATCATCAACGGCGAGTGGAAGGCACCGGCCACGTTTAGCACGATGGCCTTGCCGCCTGCCGCCAGGGCAGCCTCTTCAGCCGCAGCAACAGCCTCTTTGGTACCGGAGAGGACGATCTGCGAATCGGAGTTGTGGTTGGCCAGGGTGGCACCGCTCACAGCGCAGACCTCCTGCACCTTTTCGTAGGGCAGGCTCATAATGCTGACCATACCGCCGGGCTGCGCCAGACAGGCCTCCTGCATGAAGCGGCCACGGGCCTCCAGTATGCGCACAGTCGTCTCGAAATCGAGCACACCGGCAATGTGGAGTGCGCCCCACTCGCCGAGGCTGAGTCCCGCCGCAACCGTGAAGCGGCAGTCGGGATAACGCTTCTGAAAAGCTCTCCAGCAGGCGACACTGGTCACGAAGATGGCCGGTTGGCAATAGTCGGAGCGGGTCAGGCTCTCGGCCGGCCCCTCAAAGCAGACCTGCTTGAGATCGAAATCGAGAACTTCATTGGCACGATCGAACAACAGGGCAATGTCAGGATCGGCGGCCAGGTCTTTACCCATGCCGACAAACTGCGCCCCTTGTCCGGCGAAAACTGCCATTTTAGGTGTCATGATGATCCTTGTTGATAGCACCCACCAGTTGAAGACAATGCGGGCGTCGACCGCAATTGTCACCAAATTGGCTCCGACTTGTCAACCTGTAAACTCTATTCCTTTACTACAAGTGCAACGTGAGACCATTCGTGATAGATGATGTCAGGTGGCAGCAACATGGCTCTTTACATCATAATCAGCCCCGCGAAGATGAGACAGGGGGGCACAAAGTGACGAATGGTGGAGCGAAGGGGATTCGAACCCCTGACCCCCACGTTGCGAACGTGATGCTCTACCAACTGAGCTACCGCCCCAAACGTCTCTGGCAAAAGGTGCGTATTTTACCTGACTCTCTCTCAAGCGGCAAGCTTAAAAGAGACGCTTGATCAGGCCGAGGATGCCCTGCTTCCAGGGAACGCGATGGGAGATGCCGGAGGCCCCCTTGAACTGGTCGAGATTGTCGAGATACCAGCGGTAGTTGCGGATCAGCGCCTCTTTGTTGGAGTATTGCGGCTGATAGCCGAGCACCTTTTCGGCCTTTTCAATGCTGACAAAGGAGTCTTCGCAGGCGGTCTCGTAGACCCATTTGTAGAGCGGCGAGAGGCGCAGAAACTCGAGCAGGCGCAGAGTCCAGATGACGGGGCGGGCCGGGAAACCGATAATGCGACGACCGTAGCCGGCGTCGTCGAGCACCGCCTGGTAGTCTTCGCGCATCGTCGTAAATTCGCTGGCGCCGATATTAAAGACGTCGTTGACCCGCTCTTTCTCAAGGGTCAGACAGAGCCAGATCGCCTGGCAGAGGTCGGCTACATCGAGGAGCTGATAGCGGTTGTGGCCGTTGCCGATCATCGGGAAGTGGCGACCATCGCACGCCCAGTCGTAGAAGAGGGCGAAGACGCCGAGGCGCTCGGGACCGATAAACGACTTGGGGCGCAAAATCGGGATACACATGCCGGCCTCACGGAAGGGCAGGCAGGCCAGCTCGGCGTCGATCTTGGCCTGGCCGTAGGGGCCGACGCCGTCGAGTTTGTCGTTCTCCAGCAGCGGGTGGTGGTCGGGAATGCCGTAGACGGCGGTAGAGGAGATATGGACGAAGCGCTCTACCTTGGCAGCCTGAGCGGCTGTCAGGAGGTTGCGGGTGCCGTCGACATCGGTCGAGATGATCTCAGCCGGTTTGTAGAGCGGCAGGGCGGCGGCTGTATGGATCACCCATTTGACCCCCTGCATGGCCGTCGCCACGCTGGCGGCATCGCGGATATCGCCTTGGATAAAGTCGACCTTGTCGGCTTCGGGGTAGTCGAAGGGGGCGAGGTCGAGCACTCTGATGCTCTGCTCGCCCGCTTGCAGCAGATGCCGCACCAGATTGATTCCGAGAAAGCCGCTGCCGCCTGTTACCAGAACTGTTGCTGACATTACTTGAATTCCCTTACCAATTGCATGACGGCGGTGAGCGCTGCGCTCTCAGGCACCACGCCCACCTGTTGTCCTTTTTTAAACAAGATAAATTTGCCGGCACCCCCCGCCAGGGCGATATCGGCCTCGCGTGCCTCGCCAGGGCCGTTGACGATGCAGCCCATCACGGCGACATGGGGTCGTGCGGCCGCCGGATGCGCCTGGTAGTAGCGCTCCAGCTCCGCCTCCAGCGTACGGGCCGTGGTGATGACGTCGACCTGCACCCGGCCACAGGTGGGGCAGGAGGTGACGCTACTGCCGGGAGGGCGCAGGTCGAGGGCGCGCAACAGCTCCTGTCCCACCCGCACCTCCTGCTCCGGGGTGTCGGTGAGCGAGATACGGATCGTATCGCCGATGCCTTCATATAGCAACGTCCCGAGGGCGGCACAGGAGCGCACCGTCCCGGCCAGAAAGGTGCCGGCTTCGGTAACGCCGATGTGGAGCGGGTAGGACGTGGCCGCCGCCAAGAGGCGGTAGGCGGCCACGGTGCGCAGCGCATCGGAGGCTTTGACGGAAATTTTGATCTCGTAATACTCCTCCGCTTCGAGCAGCGCCACGTGGCGCAGGGCGCTGGCAACGAGGGCTGCCGGGGTGGCTGAGCCGTATTGGGCCAGGATCTCCTTCTCGAGTGAGCCGCCGTTGACGCCGATACGGATCGGCAGACGGCGCGGGCGGGCAGCGGCCACGACGGCTCTGATCTGGTCGACGTGGCCGATGTTGCCGGGGTTGAGGCGCAGGCCATCGAAGCCGGCGTTGACAGCGGCCAGAGCCAGGCGGTAGTCGAAGTGGATATCGGCGATCAGGGGGAGATCGGGGACACCACGCCTGATGGCGGCGAGGGCGTTGGCGGCCTCCATGTCGGGCACGGCGAGGCGCACGATATCGCAGCCGAGGGCCGCCACGCTGCGGAGCTGCGACAACGTCGCGGCAACGTCACGGGTGTCGCACTTGGTCATCGTCTGGAGCGTGATGGGAGCCTCACCGCCGATGGTGAGGTTGCCCAGACGCAGCGGACGGGTGGCGTGGCGCCTGAGCGGCAGGCAGCTCTCGTCGCTTGTATCGGCTCTCTGCTGGTCGCTCATTACTCTTCTGCAGCGGTCTCAACCGGCACCTTGCGCAGGCGTTTGAGGGTGCCGCCAATACTGCGGGCATCACGGAAGACGAGTAGCACCATCAAACCGATCAGCAGGAAAGCAAAGATGTTGTAGAGCCAGGTCACCAGGCGGGCATTCGGTTTGCGGCGGCTGACCGTCTCGTAGAGGGCAAAGATGATATGACCGCCATCCAGTACCGGTAGCGGCAGCAGGTTGATCAGCGCCAGATTGACGCAGAGAAAGCGCAGGAAGGCCATTGAGGCCAGCAGTCCTGATTTAACCTGCAGCCAGAGGAGCACGATAATCGACAGCGGCCCGCCCAGGGCGCTGGCGGCCCGTTTGGCCTCCCCCTTGGTGCGGGGGGTGAAGAGGGCACGCAGCACACGCACCACACTGCCGGCGTCGTGTTTCAGTTGTTTCGACGGCTGGCGATATTGCATCCATTGGGGCGCAAGTCCGGCACGGCTCTCAAAGACGATGCCGATCAGATGGCGCTCCGTCTCCTCGTCAAAACGGGGCGTCATGGTGAGCGCCAGCGGCGCGCCCTGACGCAGCAGGCCGACCAGCAATGGCCGGGCACCATGCGCATCAACCCGCCGGGCCATGTCGGCCGGCCCGTTGATGGCGACGCCATCCAGAGTGACGACCTCGTCGCGCGGTTGCAGGCCGGCGGCCTCTGCCGCCGAACCGCTGAGCAGTTGGCCCACAACGCAGGGGATGCGCGGCTCGATGCCGGCCACCATGATGAGGTTGGCAACCGGATCGCGGGCGACGGGCAGGGTGAGGTTAAGCTGCTCTGTGCCGCGCTGCACTACGGTGGCCAATCCGTTGGAGGTGTCGCCGCTGAGGTGGCACTCCACGATGAACTCGTTCCAGTTGTGGACGCGGTTGTTGTTGAGCGAGAGGATGCGATCGCCCACGCGCAGACCTGCCTCCCAGGCGGGGCTGTCGGCCGCCACCATCCCGATGGTGGTGTCGGCGCCGGTCGCACCGCTATCGGGCACGAAGTAGATCGCCCAGGCGAGCAGGATGGCGAGCAGGATGTTGCCGCTTGGTCCGGCCAGCGCCACGATGATACGCCGCCAGGGGGCAATCTCGGGCAGTTGGCGCTCCGCAGTTTCGCCCTTCTGCTCTGCCGCGTCAGTATCATGAGTCCCCTGAATCTTCTCCATGCCGCTGGGATCGAGCTGCGGCAGTGCCACGTAGCCACCGAAGGGGATGAGACTGATGCGATATCGGGTCTGGTCGATCTTGCGTTGCCAGAGAGCCGGCCCGAAGCCGATTGAGAAGGCGTCGACCGTCAGCCCCAGCCAGCGCGCTGCCAGGAAGTGACCCAGCTCGTGGATAAAGATGGCCAGTCCCAGTAGCAGGACGGCGCCAAAGCCGATCAGGATCGAGCCGAGCAGCGCGAGGAGGGGGTGTGTTGGCATGGGGTGGTCCGGTTATTAGTAGCCGACGGTCTCGAGGCACTCCACCGGTTTGGCGATGGCGGTGGAGACGTAGACGGTGCAGGGGAAGAGCTGCAGGATCGAGCCGGGCACCTGCGGTGAGACGGGGCCATGACAGATAAGGCGGCTGATCATCCGTTGCCAGGAGGAGAAGCTGCCCATGGTGGTGAGTCCGTGTCCTTCGATGCGACGCGCAGCGCGTTTGACATCGAGCGGCCCGATGGTGGCGGCCTTGGGTGGCACGTTGCCGATATCGCCACTGCAGCCGAAGACGCCGTGGAGCGAGTTCTGCGCAATCGTCAGCGGATGGAGCGAGATCACCTGCGCCGGCTGTTCGAGGTACTCCTCGATCGTCTCGACATTGGTAAACTCGGGTGAAGGGTCGATAAAGGCGATATGGCCGGCCCAGCCCGGTCCCGAATAGAGGGTATAGTTGCCGCCATCGCTTACGTCGTAGAGCAGTTTGGAGTAGTCGGCGATATTCTCGTTGGTCGGGTAGTAGATATTCTCCAGCGGCATCCGCAGCTCGGGATCGATCTGCTCATAGAAGTACTTCATGAAGGAGCGCGAGAGCCCTGCCTTGTAGCTGAGAGGGGCAATGTTGCCGGCTTCGTCGGCCCACTCATCCATGGTGAAGGCGTAGACGTTGCGGCAGTTGACGCGCCAGATGTTGATCAGCTCGGCCAGCGGCATATAGCTGTTGGGGTTGGGGTTGCCGCAGATCATGACAAACTTCTGATCGAGATCGTCCGACGCCTTGATATTGAGGAAGCGGTCGGTCATGGTCACCGGTCCGAAGTTATCGAGCACCTTGATGCGG
The DNA here is from genome assembly GCA_964599645.1 of uncultured Lentisphaerales bacterium. Classification (GTDB taxonomy): domain Bacteria; phylum Verrucomicrobiota; class Kiritimatiellia; order RFP12; family JAAYLN01; genus JAAYLN01. The sequence continues at coordinate 15,571 of CAZRGQ010000011.1, forward strand.
AAGTCGGGATGGTGTTGCTCGCTGCGCTGTTCATAGTTGGAGGCGTCGAGGGCACGCAGCCGCTCCAGCAGGGCGGGGTCAAAATCTTTGTATGGTACCCAGTCGGCACTCTTAAAGGTGAAGTTGTTCATCGATTATACGCTCCGGTATGAGAGGTGATTGGTTGTGAGCCCTGATGTAAGACGCAGAGAAACTTTAATTTTAGCATTGATCTGTCACATGTTCAAGATGCATTCAGGGCAAAAAGCAGACGATTACCCCCTCCGTCGCCTTGGCGTTGTCGGGTGGCAGAATATGTGCTATAGTGTTTCATCTTTTAGTGACCAAGGTAAGTGAGCAAGATGAAGAAGAAGATCAGAGTTGCAATCATCGGCACGGGCGGCATCAGCGAAGTCCATATCGAAGGGTATAAGAAACACCCTGATGTGGAGCTCTATGCCTTCTGCGATCTCAACCGTGAGCGGGTAACCGCGAAGGCGGAGCGGCATGGTGTGCCACTGGAACGCACCTTTACCGACAAAGATGAGATGTTGCGTGCCCTGCCGGAGATCGATGCCGTCAGCGTCTGCACCTGGAACAGCGAGCATGCCCCCTGTACCATTGCCGCGCTCAAGGCGGGCAAAGATGTGCTCTGCGAAAAGCCGATGGCAATGAATACGCGCGAAGCGCTGGCAATGGAGGCGGCGGCCCGCAAGGCCGGCAAGCTGCTGATGATCGGTTTCGTGCGGCGGCATGGCAACGATGCCCGCGTCGTCAAAGAGTTTATCGACCGGGGCAACTTCGGCGACATCTACTACGCCAAGGCAGCCTATCTGCGGCGTAACGGCAATCCCGGTGGCTGGTTTGGCGACAAGTCGCGCTCCGGCGGCGGTCCGCTGATCGACCTCGGTGTGCATGTGATCGATCTGGTACGTTATGTGATGGGCAACCCGCAGCCGGTCTCGGCCTACGGGGCAACCTTCCACCACCTCGGCAACCGGGACAACCTCAAATCGGCCAAGAGCTATGTGGCTGCAGATGCGCGCAGTGGCCGTGATACGGTCTGTGACGTGGAAGACCTCGCCACGGCGTTGGTGCGGTTTGACAACGGCGCGGTTTTGCAGGTTGAGGCGAGCTTCAGCCTCAATATCAAGGCACCGCGCGGCGAGATCGAACTCTTCGGCACTAAGGCGGGTGCCCGCCTCGATCCCAAGCTGGAGATCTTCAGCGAGATGAACGACTATATGGTCGATATCGGTTTTGCCGAAGACACATCGCTCAGCTTTACCGGCCTCTTTGACCGCGAGATCAACCACTTTGTCGACTGCGTTATGGGGCGTACCAACTGCATCGCTCCGGCAGCCGATGGCGTGGCGCTGATGCGCATTCTCGATGCGATCTACAAGTCGGCCGCCACGGGCCATGAAGTCCGTCTGCCGCCGCCCCAAAAGTAGCGCCTACTCTGCGGGCGGCACCTTCCAGCGGCGATGCGCCCAGAGGTACTGTTCCGGATATTGGCGGATCAGTGCCTCGAGGCGGAGGGCCAGGTCGCAGGTGATGGCATGGATGTCGGCCTGGCGGTCGTCGCTGAAGTCGTAATAGAGCGGTTCAGAGGCGATAAAGCGATAGCGCAGAGTGCCGACTCTGATCGGGGCACCGATGATGATCGGAGCGCGCGTGAGGCGATGGAGCACAGCCGGGGTGGGGTAGGTGGCGGCCGGACGTCCGAAGAAGGGGATCACGAGGCCGCCGGCGCTGGCATGTTGATCGGTAAGGAGGGCGAGAATCCGGCCGCGGCGCAGGATGCGGATCAGCTCCATGGGGCGCGAGAGGTGTTTGTCGATGGTCTCGAAGTTGCCGCGCATGCGGCTGCTGAGCAGCAGCTCCTGCACACGCGGGTTATCCATGGCACGGGCGACCCCGGTTAGCGGCTTGTCGCGCGAGACCACCTGTGCCGCCAGCTCCCAGTTACCCAGATGGCCGCTGACGAGGAGCACCCCCACTCCCGGTTTGGCGAGGATTTCACGGGCGGCCTGCGGCATCGCCATCTCAATGGCATCGGATATATCGGGGTTATCGAAGAGGCGTTGCGTGAAGAACGACTCCACTACCACACAGGCCAGATGCTGGAAGGAGGCGCGGGCGATACGTCGCGCACGGCGCTGCGAGGTGGTGATACCGCTCAACAGCAGATTCTCGATGGCGATACGGCGCCGCTTGCCAGCCATGAGGAAGGCGAGTGCTGCCAAGGCGCCTGCCAGACGACAGGCGGTGGCTGGCCCCAGCGAGCGAATCAGCCTCAGACCGCAACGTGCAGCCCAATATTCGCAGGCATGTCGTGCTTTCAAACCTCTACCGATGGGTTTTGCCCCGGCAGCGGCCACTTCACACAATCCTCTCCATGCCACCCATATAAGGCCGGATCGCCTCGGGCAATACTACGGAACCGTCGGCTTGCTGATACTGTTCGAGAATCGCAATCACGAGGCGCGGCAGCGCCACGCCTGAACCGTTGAGGGTATGGACAAAGCGTGGTTTGCCCTCGGCGTCGCGGTAGCGGATGTTGGCACGGCGTGCCTGGAAATCTTCAAAGTTGCTGCACGACGAGACCTCAAGCCAGCCCTGCTGGCCGGGAGCCCAGAGTTCCAGGTCGTAGCACTTGGCGGCAGCAAAGCCGAGGTCGCCGGAGCAGAGTTCCAGAACCCGGTAGTGCAGTCCCAGCGTGGTAAGGATTTTTTCGGCGTGCGAGACGAGCAGCTCCAGTTCGGCGTAGGAGGTGGCAGGATCGACAAAGCGGACCATTTCAACCTTGTCGAACTGGTGTACCCGCAGGATACCACGCGTATCTTTGCCTGACGCACCGGCTTCACGCCGGAAGCAGGGAGTGTAGGCGGTGAGTGCAATTGGCAGTGGCCGTTCGAGAATTTCACCGCGGAAGTAGTTGGTTACCGGCACCTCGGCTGTAGGCACCAGCCAGAGATCGTCACGTTCGCAGTGGTACATGTCGTCGGCCATCTTGGGCAGTTGGCCCGTGCCGCGCATGGCATCGCGATTGACGACAAAGGGGGGGCGCATCTCGGTATAGCCGTGCCGGGTGGTGTGTATATCGAGCATGAAGTTGATCAGGGCACGCTGCAAGCGTGAGCCGGTGCCGAGCATCAGGGGGAAGCCGCTACCGGTCATGCGTGCCCCCCGTGGCAGGTCAAAGAGCCCTAACCGCTCACCCAGAACGACATGGTCGAGTGGCTCAAAGTCGAACTTGGGAGCCTCTCCTACCAGACGCACCACCTGATTGCCGGAGGCGTCGCTGCCGGTAGGGGTGGTGGCAGAAGGGATGTTGGGCAGCAGCAACATGCTCTCCTGGATCTGGGTGTCGAGCGCGGTAAGTTGGCGGTCGAGGGCTGTGATCTCCTCGCCGAGGCTGCGCACTTCGGCTTGCAACCCGGCAGTGTCGTGGCCGGCACGACGCTGCTCGCCTACCTGACGTGACATGGTGTTGCGCCGCTGTTTCAGCTCTTCAACGTGCGTTACAGTCTGGCGACGCCGGCTGTCGCAGGCGATGATAGTGTCGACAGCCTCAGGTGCGACGTTGCGGCGCGCCAGCCCCTGACGTACCTCGGCGGGGGTTTCACGAAAGCGTTTGATATCCAGCATCTTCTTTTCTCAGTTGTTTGACAGTTCAGTGAACCATCTTATTCAAAGTGTTGTAAAAGGCACGGGCAATCGCCTCCTGGCCCTCGCTATTGGGGTGGAGTCCATCCGCCTGCAGCATCCCGGCTGTGACGGCCTTGTTAAGGTCGACAAGCTTCACACCTTCGCTCTTGCAGAGGTCCCGTATGGCGCTGTTGATCTTGTCGACTTCACCGTTGAAGATTCGGTGCCCCAGAGACATGCCGATGACGTTACCGACCACCGGTACGGCCTGTCGGTTGTTAATCTCTGCTATCATGCTGGCCAGGTTGGCACGCACCACGGCCGCCCCGTTCCCCATGATGGCGTCGTTGGCACCGATTGAGATCACGATAAAGCCAACATCGCGCGTCAGCGCACTGTTCACCATGCTACGGGCATCTGCGGAGTCGGCACCGCTAAAGCCGAAATTGGCTACGGGGCGCTCCAGCATCCCGCCGAGTCGGGTAGGCCAAGGCGTGCCGGCGTCGCCATAACCAACAGAGATGCTGTCACCGGCCACCGCCACTTTGGAGGGATCACGGTCGCCAAAGTCATGCCCACCGCCGCCGCCACTGCTCTCACAGCCTGTTCCTGCGAACAGCACGCATGCCAGCAGAGTTGCCAGTCCTCTGACCGTCAGTTCTGTCGTTGTTTTCATCGTACCCTATGTCCTGCTCTCAATGCAGATGTCAAAGCGATATTATACAGCAAGCAGCAGATCAAAGCAACAGTGATGCTTGTAATGTATGGTCGCAGAGCTTAGAATAAAGAGTTACGATTTACGCCGGAGAGAGTAGATGGACTTCACACTGATGCCGCGCCACCTGTCACAAACCGCCCTGCAGGGCGCTGAGGCCCCGTTGCAACTGCTGCCTGAACTGTTGACGAGCAACGATGGCAGCACAGTTACGGCTGCAAATTGGAGTGCACGCCGGCAGGAGCTGGCCGGGGCCATCATTGCACACCAGTTTGGCGAGCTGCCACCACGTGGCAGGGCCACCACCCTGATCAGGCGCTGCATCTCCTCGCCGCGCCATCTGTCGGGGGTGACGTACTACGTCTATGATGTCACGGTGGAGTTTGATGCGAGCCGTCAGCTCACCTTCACACTCTCGCTCTGGGTGCCGCCCGGTGACGGTCCCTTCCCGGTAGTGCTCGATGGCGATGGTTGCTGGCGCTACTTCAGCGAGGAGAGGGTGGTGCGTGAGATTCTGGCCCGGGGTAACATCGCCGCCTCAATCGACCGCACCCAGGCGGCGGCCGATAATCCCGATGACTACCGCAAGAGCGGACTCTACCGCCTCTTTCCCGATGCCACTTACGGCGCTCTCGCTGCCTGGGCCTGGGCTTGCCACCGGGCGATCGACGCCCTCCTGCAACTGCCGCAGGTACGTGGCGATGCCATCGCCCTCACGGGCCACTCGCGCGGCGGCAAGACTGTGCTGCTGGCCGGTGCCACCGATGAACGTATTGCCCTTACCAACCCCAACTGCTCGGGCATCGGCGGCGCCAGTCTGCATCGCCTCAAGGGCGAAGAGAGTGAGGTGATCGGCTCCTTCTTCTTCTCACGCAACATCTTCTGGTATGGTGAGCCTTTCAAAAAGATGCGCGGACATGATGCCGAGTTGCCCTACGACAACCACTTTCTCCATGCCATGGTGGCGCCGCGCCTCTTGCTGGTAACCGATGCCTTCGAGGATCATGGCGCCAACCCGCCGGGAACCTACGCCGCCTGTTGTGATGCCAAACGCGTCTTTCAGATGCTGGGGCGCCCCGAGGCGATCGGCTGGGTGATCCGTGAAGAGGGGCATAGCCACAAGGTACAGGACTACATCTCGCTGCTCGACTTTATGGACCTCCACTTCCATCAGCGCGACCCCATGCGCTGCTTCCAACGCCGCCTCTACCCCAACCTGACAGAGCTGCTGAAGCCGGCTCGCGAGGCAATCCCCGCACCTGCCCAATAGGCATACGGTGACGCTTGGAATGATTTTGGCTTTTGGGCTTGTCATGCCATATCAGTTTTGCTAAACTAGCTATCTTTTTTGCACGCGGGAGGAATCACGCCGAATGCCAACAACCAACCAATTAGTCCGAAAAGGCCGCAAGCAGACGGTTTACCAGAGTAAATCGCCAGCCCTCAAGCGTTGTCCGCAACGCCGGGGCGTATGCCTGTTAGTCAAGACGCAGACGCCGAAGAAACCGAACTCGGCTTTGCGTAAGGTAGCTCGTGTCCGTCTGACGACGGGTCACGAGGTGACGGCCTATATCCCCGGTGAGGGACACAACCTGCAGGAGCACAGCGTCGTGCTGGTGCGCGGCGGCCGTGTCAAGGACCTGCCGGGTGTACGTTATCACGTGGTACGCGGAGCGCTCGATTCGCTCGGCGCTGCCGGCCCCAGCAATACCAACAAGCTGGAGCGCAAGGTGAGCCGTTCCAAGTATGGCGTCAAGCGTGCCAAGGCTGCCAAGGGCGCCAAGAAGTAACCCGCAAGGAATTGAAGAGCCATGTCGAGAAGGCGTAAATCTTATAAGCGTGCCATCACACCTGATCCACGTTACAACAGCGAGCTGGTGACCAAGGTCATCAGTGCGCTGATGCGCAGCGGCAAGAAGACGACGGCCGAGCGTATCGTCTACGGTGCCTTGGATGTGCTGGCCGAGAAGACGGGGCAGGACCCCCTCGAGGTGATGGATACGGCCATCAACAACATGAAGCCGAAGGTTGAGGTGAAATCACGCCGCGTTGGTGGTACCACCTATCAGGTACCGGTCGAGATTCGTCCGTCGCGTCAGTTGGCGATGGCGCTGCGCTGGCTGGTACAGTATGCCAGCGGGCGGCGCGGTGTGCCGATGCCGCGTGCGGTGGCGCTTGAGATGCTGGAGGCCTTTGAGGGCCAGGGCAACGTCATCAAGAAGCGTGACGATACGCATCGCATGGCGCAGGCCAACAAGGCGTTTGCCCACTACGCGTGGTAAGGCGGGCGGCGAAAGCGAAGGAATGCAGGCAGTTTTGGACAAGAGTGAGAGAGAGCAGAGGAGCGCATCGGCGGCTGACACCGCTGATGGGCATACCGCTCCCTTGACGCGCCTGCGCAACATCGGCATCGTGGCCCATATCGATGCCGGCAAGACGACGACGACCGAGCGGATCCTCTTCTACGCCGGCAATACCCATCGTCTGGGGAATGTGGACGACGGCAATACCGTAACCGACTGGATGCTGCAGGAGCGCGAGCGCGGTATCACGATTACGAGCGCCGCCATCACCTGTTCCTGGCGCGGGATGCAGATCAACCTGATCGACACGCCGGGACACGTCGATTTTACTATGGAAGTTGAACGCACGTTGCGCGTCCTGGACGGTGCAGTCTGCGTTTTTTGCGCTGTGGGCGGGGTGCAGCCGCAGTCGGAGACGGTCTGGCGCCAGGCCGATCGCTACCATGTGCCGCGTATCGTCTTCATCAACAAGCTGGATCGCATGGGTGCCGACTTTGAGGCTGTAGTCGGCGAGATTCGCGAGAAGCTGGGCGCCGTGCCGGCCACGCTCTTCCTGCCGCTGGGTGAAGCCGAGAGTTTTGGTGGCATCATCGACCTGCTCGAGATGCAGGCCTTGACTTTTGACGAGAACGATCAGGGCAGCACGCTGCGCGCCGGCCCGATTCCAGCCGAACATGGTGCGCGTGCCGAGGCCGCGCGGGCAGCTCTGGTGGAGCTGATTGCCGGCGACGACGATGAGTTGATCGATGCCTACCTCGAGAACCCCGACCTGCCGGCTGAACTGTTGCGTCCGGCGTTGCGCCGTGCCACGCTGGCAGGGCGGATTGTACCGGTCTTCTGCGGCAGCGCCCTGCGCAACAAGGGTGTGCAGCGTCTGCTCGACGGTGTGATCGACTATCTGCCGGCACCGACCGACCGGCCTGAGGTTGAGGGGATCGACCTTAAGAGCGGCGAGCCGCTGGTACGCCACTGCCGTGAGAGCGAGCCGCTGGCGGCGCTGGTCTTTAAAATCGCCTCTGATCCCTATGTGGGGCGTCTCTATTTTACCCGCATCTATGCCGGGACGATCCGCAAGGGTCAGAACGTTTTCAACCCGCGGACGCGCAAGCGTGAGCGGGTGATGCGCCTGGTGCGTCTGCAGGCCGATCAGCAGGTTGATGTCGAAGAGTTGCACACCGGCGAGATCGGTGCACTTGTAGGCTTGAAACTTGCGACGACAGGTGATACACTATGCGCCGAACACCAGCCGTTTGTTCTGGAGCGGATCACCGCACCGGAGCCGGTGATGTTCATGGCCATTGAGCCCAAGGCGCGGGCTGATCGTGACAAGTTGGAGAGCGCGCTGAAGACACTCAGCGATGAAGACCCGACTTGCGTAACACGAGTCGATGTCGAGACAGGACAGATGATCCTGAGCGGCATGGGCGAGTTACACCTCGAAGTCTGCGTCGATCGCCTGCGTCGCGAATTCAATGTGGCTGTCAATACCGGACGTCCGATGGTCTCTTACTACGAGACGGTGGGCGCACCCGGCAGCGGCAGTTATACCTTTGATCGCGAGATGGGCGGCAAGCATCTCTTTGCCGAGGTTTCAGTGTCGGTGGCACCGCGCAAGCGTGGTGCTGGCCTGTTGATCGATACGGTCAGGGGGTGTCGCGAGTTGCCGGAGGAGCTGGCCGAGGCGGTAGCTTCAGGTTTGGCGGATGGAGCCAGCACGGGTGTGTTGGCACGCTATCCACTGATCGACCTGCAGGTGAGTGTAACCGGCGTCGCGATGGGTGAGGCGGAGAGTGCCGTAGCAGCGGCTTTTCGTGCGGCCTCAGTCATGGCCTTCCGGGCGGCAGCCGAGGCGGCACAACCGGAGTTGCTTGAACCGATCATGCGACTCGTGATTGTGACGCCGCCGGAGCACGTCGGTGAGATCATCGGCGACGTGAACGCACGACGCGGACAGGTGAATGATATGGCGGATCGCAGCGGCACCAAGGTGGTGCATGCGGCGGTTCCGCTGGCAGAACTTTTTGGGTATGCCACGGCGATCAGGTCGTTGTCGCGGGGACGCGCCAGCTACACGATGGAACCCGGCGAATTCGCCGTGGTGCCGCGGGCAATAAGGGATCAACTAGTAAACAGGTAAGCGGTAGCAGCATGCAAAGTCAACGCATACGGATACGATTGCAGGCCTATGACCATCGAATGCTCGATCAGGCCGTCACAGACATTATTGAGACAGCCCGGGGCTCCGGTGCACGGGTTGTAGGGCCGGTACCTCTGCCGACGCGTATTGAGCGGTGGACGGTAAATCGCAGCCCGCACGTCGACAAGAAGTCGATGGATCAGTTTGAGATGCGGACTCACAAGCGGCTGCTCGATATCGTCAGCCCGACAGCCAAGACGGTTGACGAGCTTAAAAAGCTCAACCTGCCGGCGGGTGTCGACATCTCTATTCGCATCTAGCGCAGCAAGGCGGTGGGATTAGCCATGGATGGATTGATTGGTAAAAAATTGGGCATGACGCAGGTCTGGGACGAGACGGGTCGTTTCGTCGCCGTTACGGTGCTCGAAGTGGGCCCGTGCCCTGTAGTGCAGGTGAAGGCCAAAGAGCGTGACGGTTATGAGGCCGTACAGGTGGGCTTCGGCCCGCAGAAGCCGCAGCGCCTCACCAAGGCGGTGCGTACCCGTTTTGAGAAGGCCGGAGTGGTTCCCTGCCGCAAACTGCTTGAGTTCAAGTCCGATGAGGGCGAGAGCGTCAAGGTGGGCGACAGCCTGACGGTGGGACTCTTCGAAGGCGTCAAGTACGTTGACGTCACAGCAGTGACCAAGGGCAAGGGCTTTGCCGGTGTCGTGCGCCGTTTCCGCTTTGCAGGCGGTCCGAAAACGCATGGCGGCAACTCGAAGCGTCGTGCCGGTTCGGTCAGTGAAGGCAATACGCCGGGCAAGGTGCGCAAGAACAAGCCGATGCCGGGGCACATGGGGGCTCTCAAGGTGACGGCCCGTAACCTCAGCGTGGTTCAGGTTCGTCCCGACGACAACGTGCTGCTGGTGCGCGGAGCCGTGCCCGGTCCGACCGGTGCAACAGTCGTAGTCAAGAAGGCACTCAGGAAGGCGTGAGGAGGCCATGAGCAAGATCGTTTTATATAACTCCAAAGGTGAAGCGGCCGGTGCAGTTGAATTTGCCGCCGAGCTGCTGGTACTGGATCGCGGTGACCAGGCGGTGAAGGATGTGGTGGTGGCGACGCTCAATGCGCGTCGGGCCGGCACGGCTTCGACGCTGGGCAAGGGTGAAGTGGCCGGCAGCAACAAGAAGCCGTGGCGCCAGAAGGGCACCGGGCGGGCGCGCGCCGGTGTGCGGCAGTCGCCGGTCTGGCGTGGCGGCGGCGTGGCCATGGGCCCGAAGCCGCGTGATTTTTCACAGAAGGTCAACCGCAAGGTGGCACAGCTTGCCTTTCAGCGGGCGTTGAGCGCCCAGATCGAGGCCGGCAAGGTCAAGGTGATCGAGAGCTTCGATGTGGGCGAGGGGCGCACGCGCCTGATGGCTGCCCTGCTGAAGCAGCTCGACGCCACGGGACGGACGCTGCTCGTCACCGACGGTATCGATCAGGCGGTTGAACTGGCTGCCCGCAACATCAAACGGGTGGGCGTGGTGGCAGTCGACAACCTCGACGTCTATTCACTCCTGGTGCCGCGTCAGATCATCGTGACGCGCAGCGCCTGGGACAAACTGGCTGCCCGCATGCAGGCGGCAGAGGTGACGGCATGAAGCAGAATGCAATTATCAAGTGCGTCATGACGACGGAGAAGGGGACGCAACTGGCCGGCAGCAACCAATTTCTGCTGGAGGTGGCGCGTAACGCCAACAAAATCGAGATCCGCACTGCGGTAGAGCGTGAGTTTGGCGTCCACGTCCTCAATGTCCGGACGCAGAACTATAGCGGGCGCAACAAGGTGCTGCGCAACCGCCGTGTGGTCCAGACACCCTCCTGGAAGCGTGCGATTGTCACTGTCAGGGAAGGGGAGCGCATCGAGGCGATCTGACCCTCGGGGAGAGTAGAATCATGGGCTTGAAGAGTTATAATCCTAGAACCCCCGGTTTGCGGTTTCGTGTGACGCAGGACTTTGAGGCGATCACGACTGACAAGCCGTTGCGGCGACTGACCAAGGCGAAGAAACGTACGGCTGGACGCAACAGCGCCGGGCGTATCACGACGCGCCACATGGGTGGCGGCCACAAGCGCCGTTACCGCATGATCGATTTTAAACGCAACAAGACGGGCATTCCGGCACGTGTGGCCACGATTGAGTATGATCCCAACCGTTCGGCGCATATTGCCCTGCTCAACTACGTCGATGGCGAGAAGCGTTACATTCTGGCACCCACCGGCCTGACTGTGGGAGCGTTGCTGCTCTCGGGGCCGGACGCCGAGCCTAACGTCGGCAATGCACTGCCGCTCTCCAAAATCCCGCTGGGTCTGACGGTACACAACATCGAGCTGATTCCCGGTGCCGGTGGCAAGCTGGTGCGTTCGGCCGGCAACGGTGCGTTGTTGATGTCGCGTGATGGTGACTTTGCCAATCTGCGCATGCCATCAGGCGAGATTCGCCGTCTCAGGGTCACCTGTCAGGCTACGATCGGGCAGGTAGGCAACTCCGAGTGGAGCGGTATTCAGCTTGGCAAGGCAGGACGCAAACGTCATCTCGGTATTCGTCCGACGGTACGCGGTGTGGCGATGAACCCGGTCGACCACCCGATGGGTGGCGGCGAGGGCCGCACCTCCGGTGGTGGCCATCCCCGTTCACCGTGGGGACAGCTCGCCAAGGGCGGTCGTACCCGTAACCCGCGCAAGCAGTCGACCAAATTCATTGTTAGGAAGCGGAGAAAGTAATCGATGGCACGCTCACTTAAGAAGGGCCCATACGTAGAGGCCAAGCTCTTGGCCAAGGTGGAGCAAATGCGGGCTTCGGGGCGGATGCAGCCGATCAAGACGTGGTCGCGCCGCTCGATGATCCTGCCGGAATTTGTCGGCATGACGTTTGCCATTCATAATGGCAAACAGCATGTGCCGATCTTTATCAACGAGAACATGGTGGGCCATCGCCTCGGCGAGTTTGCCCCGACGCGCAGTTTCCGTACACACGGCACAACTACCGCCAAGGGAGGCGCCAAGTAAGGGGCGGCAGCAGTTATGGAAATTACGGCAATAACACGTAATGTACGGCTTTCGGCGCAGAAGGGCCGCCCGCTGGCACGCAAGGTGCAGGGGCTGCCGGTGGCCGAGGCTTTGAAGGTGACGCAGTTCAGCCCCAAGAAGGCGGCGTTTCATCTGGGCAAGACGCTGCAGTCGGCGATTGCCAATGCCAAACACAACAACAATCTGGACGTCGATGGCCTCACGGTCAAGTTGGCAGTCTTTGATGAGAGCACCCGGATGCGCCGCCATTGGCCGCGTGCCCGTGGCAGTGCGAGTCCGATCGCACGGCGTTTGTGCCACGTCAAGGTGGTGCTCACCGACGGCGTTAACGAGTGATTCAGGAAGGAGCCTAAATTGGGACAGAAAGTCAATCCGATTGGTTTCCGCGTAGCGCTGGACAAGCAGTGGCGGTCGCGCTGGTATAGCGACAAGAAGCATTTTGGCGAGTTGCTGGCCGAGGATCAGTTGATCCGCGAGACGGTACACAAGAAGCTGGCCAATGCCGCGGTCTCCAAGGTGGTTATCGAGCGTTATGCCAACCGCGTGCGCGTCAACATCTACACGGCCCGCCCCGGGATCGTGATCGGCCGCAAGGGCGATAACGATGTCGACAAGCTGCGTCAGGAGCTGGCGCTGCGGACCGGCAAGGAGATCTACCTTGAGATTCACGAAGTGCGTGATGCAGATGCCAACGCCCAGTTGGTTTCCGAGGCGATTGCGCAGCAGATAGAGCGCCGTGTCGCCTTGCGCCGCGCCATTAAGCGGGCCCAGAAGATCGCCATGGATATGGGCGTCGACGGGATCAAAATCCGCTGCAGCGGGCGTATCAACAACGCTGAAATTGCACGAGTCGAGTGGAGCAAGGAGGGCAAAGTTCCCCTGCATACGCTGCGTGCCAACATCGATTATGGATTTGCCGAGGCCAGGACGATGGCCGGGCTGATTGGAGTGAAGGTCTGGATTTGCAAGCGCGACGATTTCCAGCCGACACGTTCCAGCGGAATGCGGAGGAAGAGCCATGCCCCTAATGCCTAAAAGGGTTTTGCACCGCAAACAGTCGAAGGGCAGCCGCAAGGGCTTTGCCACTTCGGGTACCGAGCTGGCTTATGGCGACTACGCTATCAAGGCGATGTCGCGCGGCTGGCTCAAGAATACGCAGATCGAGGCGTGCCGTGTTGCCATGAACCGCTTCATGAAACGTAAGGGCAAGGTTTGGATCAGGGTCTTTCCCGACAAGCCGGTCTCCAAGAAGCCGATCGAAGTGCGCATGGGCAGTGGCAAGGGCAATCCCGAGTTCTGGGTGGCGGTGGTACTGCCGGGCCGGATTCTCTTTGAGATTGGCGGTGTGCCCGAGGCGACGGCGCGTGAATGTCTGCGCCTGGCCGATACGAAGTTGGGGATCAGGACGCAACTGGTGTCGCGTAACCATTAGGAGCGCGTCGTGGCGGCTGAAGCCGCCGGGAGCAGAGGAATGAAGCCAAGAGATTTAAGGGAATTGAGCGCCGAAGAGCTGGCTGTCAAGCTGCGCGAAGCTGAGCATGAGTTGGCCTCCTTGCGGTTGCGGCACGCCAGCGGCGTGGCCGTGGAGAAGGCGGGACGACTGCGTGGCATGCGCCGCAATGTGGCCCGCATGATGACGGTGAAGGCCGAGCGGGAGAAGCAGGCATGAGCGAACAGAGCGAAGAGTTGGTAGCACGCGGCATCCGCAAGACGCGCCGCGGCGTCGTGGTCAGCAAGAGTGGCGACAAGAGCATTATCGTCGAGGGCGAACGGCGTCTGCCGCACCCCCTTTACGGCAAGGTCGTGCGCCAGTTGCGCAAGTACCATGTACATGACGAAGAGAATGTAGCCGTGGTGGGCGATGTCGTTGATATCGCCGAATGCCGCCCGATCAGTGCCACCAAGCGCTGGCGTCTGGTGGGCAAGGTTGCAGCAGACAAAGGAGCGAAGTAGTCATGATTCGCGAAGAGAGCAATCTGGTGGTTGCCGATAATACCGGTGCCAAGATGGCACGCTGCTTTCGCGTGCTGGGGCAGCGCAAAGAGTTTGCACATGTGGGCGACGTGATTCGTGTCACCATCAAAGAGGCCACGCCGACCGGTGCCGTCAAGAAGGGGCAGGTTTGCCTGGCAGTGATTGTACGGACTGCGCATCCGATTCGCCGTCCCGACGGTTCAACCGTGGCTTTCGATCAGAACGCCTGCGTGATCGTCGATGCCAAGTTCAATCCGCTTGGTACCCGCATCTTCGGCCCTGTGGCCCGTGAGTTGCGTGATACCAACTGCGCCAAGGTAGTCTCGCTGGCCCCCGAGGTGGTTTAAGGATAGCATCATGAGTATCGCACGAATCAAGAAAGATGACAAAGTAATCGTCACCAAGGGTGCCTACAAGGGCCAGACCGGTGACGTGATGGCGCTGGACCGCGCTGCCGGCACGGCGATTGTCAAGGGAATCAACCTCAAGCGGCGTGCTGTCCGTCCCAATGCGGCGCGGCCCTCTGATAGCGGGTTTGTCTCGGTCGAGGCACCGATTGCCCTTGCCAATCTGATGCCTTACGACAGCGAAGCCAAGAAGGGTGTGCGTATCGCACGCGTGGTGCAGGGCGACAAGAAGGTGCGCCAGGCCAAGGGAACCGGACGCATTCTAGAGTGATAGAGGAATATTATGGCCAGGCTGAAAGATAAATATCGTACCGAAGTAGCGCCCAAGCTGAAAGAGACGCTCGGCATCAGCAACGTGATGCAGGTACCCAAGCTGAACAAGATCGTGGTCAACATGGGCTTTGGCATCGTCGAGAAGGATGTCCAGAAGAAGCTGCTCGCCGACCTTGCCCAGCTTACGGGGCAGCACCCGCAGCTCTGCAAGGCACGCAAGAGCATCTCCAATTTTAAACTGCGTGACGGCATGGTCGTCGGTGCCAAAGTGACGTTGCGCGGTGATCGTATGTATGAGTTTATGGATCGCCTGGTCAGCGTGGCTCTGCCGCGTATTCGCGACTTCCGCGGCCTCTCGCCGCGCGGGTTCGATGGCCGTGGCAACTACACCTTCGGTGTCAAAGAGCAGACTGTCTTTCCCGAGATCGACGCCACCAATGTGGCGGCTGAACAGGGGATGGATATCACACTCTGCACCACCACCCATGATAACCGTATGGCGCGCGAGCTGCTGACCCTGCTGGGCGTGCCCTTCGCCGGAGCCAAAAAGTAAGGAGTTCCCGTGGCCAAGACATGTTTAATGGAAAAAGCCAAGCGGGCGCCGAAATTCAAGGTGAGGCGCTACACGCGTTGCACCCGCTGCGGGCGTCCTCGTTCAGTAATTCGCAAGTTTCAGCTTTGCCGGCTCTGCTTCCGTGAGCTGGCGCTGACCGGGCAGATTCCCGGCATCACCAAGGCAAGCTGGTAGGTCGCTAAAGATGAGTTGGTCAGATCCAATTGCAGATATGTTGACGCGCATCCGTAATGCGCAGCAGGCGCGCCTGCTTGAGGTTGATGTGCCACTCTCGCGTGTCAAGAGCGAGATTGCCCGCATCATGCAGGAGGCGGGATTTATAGGCACTGTGACGCGGGGCGGCGCAGCCGGACGCATGATGCGTATCACGCTCAAGTATACAGCCGAGGGGGATCCGGTAATCCGCACCCTGCGGCGCGACAGCCGTCCGGGGTTGCGCCGTTACTGCAATGCCGAAACAGTACCGCAAGTCCTCGGTGGCATGGGGCTGGCAATTATCAGCACCTCATCGGGCATTATGAGCGGCAGAGAAGCCCGCCGCCGCAAGCTCGGTGGTGAAGTCCTCTGTTCAATCTGGTAAGGATCGTAACGATGTCGAAAATCGGAAAAAATCCAGTCGCCATTCCCGGCGGTGTTACCGTCACGGTCAGTGACCGGGTGGTTACCGTCAAGGGAGCGCGCGGCGAACTTGTACACACCCTGCCGGCCGGCATTACCGCTTCGGTAGCCGATGGCACACTGCAGGTTGAGCGAGCCGACGACAGCCGTGAACAGCGCAGCCTGCACGGTCTCTCGCGTACCCTCTGCGCCAACATGATTGTGGGCGTGACCGAGGGTTACCGCCGTGAGCTCGTGATCGAAGGCACCGGCTTTAAGGCTCAGATTCAGGGAGCCACGTTGCTGCTCTCGCTCGGCTTTGCTTTCGCCAAGGAGTTTGCCATTCCCGCCAGCGTTACGATCACCGAGAAGCAGGGAACCCGTCTCACCGTCGAGGGAATCGACAAGCAGGCCGTCGGCCAGGTGGCAGCCCGCATCCGCAGCTACTATCCCGCGGAGCCCTATAAAGGCAAAGGTATTCGCTATGCCGACGAGGTGATCCGCCGCAAGCAGGGCAAGAAACTGGCGTAATCGCGCCCAATTGGAGTTTTGCAAGAGTATGAAGAACCGTAAAGATCAACGTCGCCTGCGCCACCAGCGCCTGCGCCAGCGGATCAAGGGCACGGCCGCCCGGCCGCGCATGTCGATCTGCCTCAGCAATCGCAACATCTTCGTGCAGTTTATTGACGATGATGCCATGACCACACTGGCCTCGGCTTCGACGATTGGCAGCAAGGCCGCCATTAACTGCGAAGTTGCCCGCAGCCTCGGACAGCGTGCTGCCGAAGCCGCTCTAGCCAAGGGAATCTCGCTGGTGGTGGTCGATCGCGGCGGCTTCCGTTACCATGGCCGTGTGCGTGAGCTGGTAGAGGCCGCTGTGGCTGCCGGCTTGAAAATCAGCGAGAAGGCAGCAGTTGAGACGGAGGAGAGCAAGTGAGCGCAATGGAACGCAGGGGCCCGCGGCCCGATCAGGACGAACAGGACAAGTTCGATGAGCGCGTAGTCTTTGTCAACCGCTGTGCCAAAGTCGTCAAGGGCGGTCGTCGTTTCAGCTTCAGCGCCGTCGTCGTCGTCGGAGATCGTGAAGGTCGTGTCGGCTACGGTTTCGGCAAGGCCAACGAGGTGAGCGAGGCGATCCGCAAGGCGGGTGAAGCTGCGCGCCGCGAGATGATGCTCGTCACGATGTATGGCCGTACCATCCCCCACGAGGTGATCGGAATTGCCGATGGCGGGCGCGTGCTGCTGAAGCCGGCGCCCGAGGGAAGTGGCGTGATCTGCGGTGGCGGTATGCGTCCTGTACTGGAGGCGGCCGGTGTGCGTGATGTCGTCGGCAAGTCGCTGGGCAGCAAGAACCGCCTCAACGTCGTCAAGGCGACGATCGCCGCGCTGCAGCAGTTGCGTTCCAGCGAGGCTGTGGCAGCCGCTCGCGCCTGACACCAATTTTATCGGGCGGGCGCAGGGCCCGTCATGGAGTTTTAACGATGGAACTACATAGCCTCTATAACGAACCGGGTAGCCGTACCAGCCGCAAGCGCAAGGGACGCGGACATGGATCGGGCCTCGGCAAGACGGCCGGGCGCGGCCACAAGGGTCAGTATGCCCGCTCGGGTCACAAGCACAAGGATCACTTCGAGGGTGGCCAGATGCCGCTGATCCGGCGCCTCGCCAAGCGCGGTTTCAAGAACCCGACGCGCATCGCCTTCGAGCCGGTTAATGTCGGCCAGTTGGCGCGTTTTGAAGCCGGCAGCGTCGTCGATACCGTCGCTCTGGCCAACGCCGGTCTCGTTTCGACTCCCCTTGCCCGCGTCAAGCTGCTTGGCGTCGGCGAAGTCACGCAGAGCCTGACTATCAAACTGGCAGCCTGCAGTGCCACTGCCCGCGACAAGATCGTCGCCGCCGGTGGCGTTTGCGAAGTCTCCTGAGGAGTTAAACGATGTTTGCCGCCTTCGCCAACACCTTCAAGGTACCTGAACTCCGCAAGCGCATCCTCTTCACCTTCGGCCTGATCTTTATCGTCAGGCTGGTGGCGATGGTGCCGACTCCGGGTGTCAATTGGCGTATCCTTGAAGAGGCGTTGGCCAATATCAAGGCCAACAGCGACGTAGGCGGCGGGCTGATGGGGATGTTCGACGTCTTTACCGGTGGCGCCATGAGCCGCTGCTCCGTTGGTTTTCTCAGCATCTGGCCCTATATCAGCGCCTCGATTATCCTGCAGTTGATGACGGCCATTATTCCCGCCCTTGAGCGTCTGGCGCGCGAAGGCGAGACGGGGCGCAACACCCTCAACCAGTATACCCGCTACTTTACCATCGCCATCTGTATCTTTCAGGGCTTCTTCCTGGCACGGGCGCTGGAGAACCCCGGCTTCCTGGGACAGGGTAACCTGCCGCTGGTGGCCAACCCCGGCATCGGCTTTGAGGTGATGACGGTGATCGCCATGACGGCCGCCTCGATGTTGATCATGTGGCTCGGCGACCAGATTACCGCCCGCGGTATCGGCAACGGCATCTCGCTGATCATCATGATCAACATCTGCAGCCGCCTGCCGGCAGCGTTGCTCGAAACCTACGACCGCTACTTTTCAAAACAGGGAACCGGCAGTATTGCTGAGCTGGTCTTGCTGCTCTTCCTCGGTGCGATCGTCACCGCCGGTACCGTGATGCTGACGCAGGGGGTACGCCGTATCCCGATCCATACCGCCCGCCGCACCGTCGGCGCACGCACCTATGGCGGCCAGTCGAGCTATATGCCGTTGCGCGTCAACTTCTCCGGCGTTATGCCGATCATCTTTGCCGGACCGCTGCTACAGTTCCCGGCGGCCATCCTTTCACGTATCGACGTCGGCAAATTCCCGCGTCTCGCCTGGTTACAATGGCTGGGCGGACAGTTGGTCGAGATGACGAGCCTGATCTATCTCGTCTCCTTCTCGCTGCTGATTCTCTTCTTCTCCTTCTTCTGGGTTGCCACCCAGTTCAACGCGATGCGTGTGGCCGACGATCTGAAACGCTCCGGCGGTTATGTCCCCGGCATCCGCCCTGGCCGCGCTACGGCCGAGTATCTCGACCATACGATGACCCGCGTGACCCTGATCGGCGCCATCGGCTTGATCATCGTCGCCATTCTGCCCACGGTGTTGCGCGGCCATCTGCGGATTCCGCCGGAGATCGCCCAGTTCTTTGGTGGCACCAGTCTGCTGATTATCGTCGGTGTCGCCCTCGATACGTTGCGCCAGATGGAGTCGATGCTGCTGATGCGACACTACGACGGTTTCCTGAAGCATGGCCGTATGCGGGGCAGAAGGTAGCCGACAGATGAAAATCTTTGTGCTTCTTGGAGCCCCCGGCTCCGGTAAAGGTACTATTGCCAGCCGTCTGGTTGACCGCTTTCAGGCGAGTCACATCTCAAGCGGTGAC
The DNA here is from genome assembly GCA_964599645.1 of uncultured Lentisphaerales bacterium. GTDB lineage: Bacteria > Verrucomicrobiota > Kiritimatiellia > RFP12 > JAAYLN01 > JAAYLN01. The sequence goes on from CAZRGQ010000011.1 coordinate 34,649, forward strand.
CTGCTGCGGGAGGCCGTCAAAAACGACAACACCCCGGCCACCCATATCGCCGCCGAGGCGATGCTGAAGGGCGAACTGGTGCCCGATGAGATTGTCGATGCGCTGGTGCTGGAGTATCTCCATCAGTGCCCGCCCGATCAGGTGATCTTCCTCGATGGTTATCCCCGCAACGAGACGCAGGCCGCCACGCTCATCCGTGAAGGCATCAAGGTTGATGCTGCCATCTCTTTCGATGTGCCGCAGGAGGTGCTCCTGGCACGTCTGGCAGGACGCCGTATCTGCAGTCGCTGTGCGGCTGGCTACCATATCGAGAATATCAAGCCGCGGGTTGACGGCATCTGTGATCGTTGCGGCGGCAAGCTGGTACAGCGTGCAGACGACCAGCCGGAGCGGATCGCCAATCGTCTCGTCGTCTATCACAGCCAGAATGCAGCGCTGGTCGCCTGGTATGAGGAGCGCGGCCTTCTGCGTCATGTCGATGCCAACGGTAGCGTCGCCGAGGTGGTGGAGCGGGTAGCAGAGGTGGTGGCAGGATGATTGCGCGCAAGAGTGAGAGCGAACTGGCGGGCATGCGCACGGCCGGCCGTATGGCAGCCGAGGTGTTGCAGGAGGTCTGTGCGGCGGTGGCACCGGGTGTCACCACACAGGAGCTCGACGAAGTGGCCGTGGCGGCGATTCGCAGCCGTGGCGCCACCAGCGCCTTTCTCGACTATCGCGGCTATCCCAAGTCGATCTGCGTTTCGGTAAACGAAGAGGTGATCCACGGCATACCGGGGCCGCGTTGCATCCGTCCGGGCGATATCGTCAGCATCGACGTCGGTGTGGCCTATCAGGGATTCTACGGCGATAACGCCGAAACGGTCTTGGTGGGCGTCACCGACCCCGCCACCATCAAGCTGCTGCAGACGACGCAACGGGCTCTTGAAAAGGGGATTGCGGCGGTGGCGCCGGGACGGCGCCTCTCCGATGTATCACACGCCATTGAGCTCGAGGCGCGTGCCGGAGGCTGTGGCGTGGTTGAAGAGTTTGTCGGTCACGGTATTGGCCGCGAGCTGCACGAGGAGCCGCAGGTGCCCAACTTTGGCGCTCCCGGTCGCGGCCCGCTGTTGCAGGAGGGGATGGTTTTCTGCATTGAGCCGATGTTCAACCGGGGAAGCCGGCGGGTCCGGGTTCTGCAGGATGGTTGGACTGTTGTGACCAGCGATGGTCAGGTGGCAGCACATTGTGAACACATGGTTGCTGTCATACCGGGAGGCGTCGAGATATTGACGCCGCGTTGAGCGCCGTACTCTGCTCTATGCCATTTTAGGGTGGACAAGAGCAGTCAAGTTACGGTATAATAACTGTTTTTTGCGATTTGGAGAGAAACACCATGAAGGTGCGTAGTTCTGTGCGTCGGATATGTGAGCGGTGCCGTGTTGCGCGGCGCAGGGGCATAGTGCGGGTAAGCTGCACTAACCCGCGACATAAACAACGCCAAGGTTGATTGGAGAATAGACCATGCCGAGATTGATGGGTGTGGATATCCCGGGGCGCAAGCGCGTCGATTTTGCGCTGCGCTACATTCACGGGATTGGCCCGAAACGAGCGAGCGATATCGTCGCCGCCTGCAACGTCGATGCTGCCAAGCATGCCGACGACCTGACACCTGATGAGATTCGTCAAATCACGACTTTCATCCAGGAGAACTATCGTGTTGAGGGCGATTTGCGGCGTGAAGTGTCGCAGAATATCCGTCGCCTCATCAGCATCGGCAGCTATCGTGGTCAGCGGCATCGTCGCGGCCTGCCGGTACGCGGACAGCGCACCAAGACCAACGCCCGTACCCGCAAGGGTGCCAAGCGGACGGTTGGTGCCGTTCGCGACAAGGGCACGCGCTCGGCCATGAAGAGTACATAGTAGAGGCTTTACGCATGAGCGAAGATAAGATTGAAGAGGACAAGGCCACTGCGGCCAAGAGCGAAAATGAAGCAGTTGCAGCTGCCGATGGTGCCGGGAAGCCGGCTGAGACGAGCGAAGCTGCTGCCATCTTGAGCGCCGGCGGTCCCGATGTGGCGGCTGCCGCCGTCGAAGGCGACGAACGCAAGGGCAAGAAGGGTCGCGTTCGTTCTGTGCCGGCCGGCATCGCCTTTATCAAGGCCACCTTTAACAACACCATCGTATCGATTGCCGATGCACGTGGCGGCGTGATCGCCTGGAGTTCGGCAGGTCGGGCAGGCTTCAAGGGTTCGCGCAAGAGTACCGCTTTTGCCGCCACGATGGTGGCGCAGGATGCGGCACGGCAGGCCTATGCCAAGGGCATGCACGAAGTTGAGGTACGTATGCATGGCGTCGGTGCCGGTCGCGAATCGGCCGTCCGCGCTATTCAGAACGTCGGTATTCAGGTCAGCGCCATTCGTGACTGCACTGGCATTCCGCACAACGGCTGCCGTCAGCGCAAGCGTAGGAGAGTCTAATGGGCAGATATACAGGCCCCAGTTGCAGATTGTGCCGCCGGGCCGGCACGAAGTTGTTTTTGAAGGGTGCACGTTGCTATATGTCAAAGTGCCCCGTCGATCAGGGACACCCCGCTCCCGGCGTGCATGGTGCGCGCCGCAGCCGCAAGGTCTCGGAGTATGGGCATCAACTGCGTGAGAAGCAGAAGCTGCGCCAGCAGTACGGCCTGCAGGAGGGGCAGTTCCGCCGCTTCTACGAGGTGGCGCTGCGTATGCGTGGTGTGACGGGTGAAAACCTGTTGCAACGCCTCGAGATGCGCCTCGATAACCTCGTCTACCGCATGGGCTTTGCCGTCTCGCGGCAGGCCGCACGTCAATTCGTGCGCCACAAGCACGTCGCAGTCAACGGCGCCACCGCCACCATCCCCTCGATGGTGCTCAAGCCGGGTGATGTCGTGACTGTGCGCGACCGCCCCCGTAGCCGTGATCTGGCCACCAGGGCTGTTGAGGCCTCAACCACCCAGCAGACGCCCTCGTGGATTGCGATCGACCCCAAGACCTTCCGTGGTGAAATTCTCAACGTCCCGACCAGGGAAGAGATCGCCCCGATCGTCGAGGAACAGGCAATCGTCGAACTCTACTCGCGTTAATCCGCATGCCGCGCTGCAGCACTGCGTTGCGCGGCAAGGGAAAGGATTGTTAAATGTCAGCTCGAATCAGCCGCTTTGAGATGCCGAAAAGGGTCGTGAAAGACGAAACGACCGCTAACCCCAAATATGCCCGTTTCATGGCCGAGCCCTTTGAGATCGGTTATGCACGTACTATCGGCAACTCGTTGCGCCGTGTGCTCCTCTCGTCAATCGAAGGCCTGGCGATCACCGCCATCCGCCTCAAGGGGGCCAGCCACGAGTTCTGTTCGGTCCCCGGTATCTCCGAAGACGTTACCGATATCGTCCTCAACCTCAAGCAGGTTTTGCTCAAGGCCCATGGCAGCATCCCCGAGACGATCTCCATCAGCCGCAAAGGCCCCTGCACCGTCACCGCCGGCGACTTTGAAACCACCTCGGCCATCGAGGTCGTCAACCCCGAACTGGTCATCGCCACCATCAACGACGATGGCGAATTCGAGCTTGAAGCCGATATCAGCAGCGGGCGCGGCTTCCACCCTGCCGAGTGGAACAAGAGCGACGATCACGAGATCGGTGTTATCGCCATCGACAGCATCTTCTCACCCGTTACACGCGTCAACTTTCAGATCGAACATACCCGTATCGGTCACCGTACCGACTACGAGAAGCTCGTCATCGAAGTCTGGACCGATGGTCGCATCACCCCAGAAGAGGCGCTCTGTACCGGCGCCTCGCTACTGCGCCAGCAGTTCGATGTCTTTGTCGACTACAGCGAAGAGGAGGTCTATGACGACGCCGCCGAGCAGCAGGAAGATCAGGATCGTGAACGTCTGCGCGCCGTGCTTGCCATGAGCGTCAACGAGATCGAACTCAGCGTCCGTGCCGCCAACTGCCTCAACAATGCCAATATCACCACCGTTGGTGAGCTGGCATGTAAGAGCGAAGGCGATATGCTCAAGTATCGCAACTTCGGCAAGAAGTCCCTCACCGAAATCAAGGATAAACTGGCAGAGCTCGGTGTATCTCTCGGTGCTCAGATCGACTCCGATCTCCTGGAGCCCTATCTCAGGGCGAGCGAGGAGAAGGAGGCTGCGGTTGAAGACGACGGGGCTGAAGACGAAGAAGTTTAGCCACTATCAGGAAGAGAGCATCAACTCATGCGCCACAAACGTTTAGCCAAGAAATTCGGCCGCTCCAAGGCTCATCGCGAGCAGTTGCTGGGCGGTCTGGTTGCCCATCTGATCATCCAGGGCCGGATCGAAACGACACTGCCTAAAGCCAAACAGGCACGTCGCGATGCCGAAAAGATCGTCACTCTGGCCCGCAAGGGCACGCTGGCCGCTCGGCGGCTGGCCGCCTCCCGCCTGCGCAGTCCCGAAGCCGTCGCCAAGCTCTTTGATGAGGTGGCCCCCTCTATGGATGGGCGCCCCGGCGGTTATACCCGCATCATCAAGACGCGTTTCCGTCGCGGCGACGCGGCTGAAATGGCGCTGCTCGAGTGGGTCACCGCTCCGCGTGCCGCCGCCTCCAGCGAGGCGCCCGCCACCACTGCCTGATCACTCCAACCCGCTATTGGCCTTTAAAACCGTAACAAGATTATGAAAACCTTCCTTCCAAAGGATCCCGGCACCAACCGCGACTGGATCGTGGTTGATGTCGCCGACAAACCACTGGGCCGCGCGGCCGTCAGAATAGCCAACGCCCTGCGCGGCAAAGAGAAGCCGACCTTTACACCGGCAGTCGATACCGGCGACTTTGTGATCGTCATCAATGCCGCCCGGGTCAAGCTTACCGGCTCCAAAGAGAACGCCAAAATCTACCAGCGCTACTCCGGCTACCGTGGCGGTCGCAAGACCTTCACCGCCGCCGAAGTGCGTGAGCGGCACCCCGACCGGCTCATCCGTGAGGCCGTTACCGGCATGTTGCCCGGCAACAACCTCTGCCGCCGTATGCTGACGCGTCTCAAGGTCTACGCCGGTCCCGACCATCCACACCAGGCGCAACAGCCGCGCACGGTAGAAATCTGAACCGCCACCACCTTTGCAGCGCAAAGCTAGGCGTATAAACAAGAGGAATCACTTTCATGGCGAATGCAATTGCAGCAGCAACCGGACGGCGCAAAACAGCCGTAGCACGTGTCAATCTCGTCGCTGGCAGCGGCAAGTGGACCATCAACGGGCGCGAGCTGGAGGCCTACTTTCCCAGCGAGGCGACACGCAGCTTCATGACGCAGCCGCTGGTCATTACCAACTCTGTCGATCGTTTCGATGTTATCGTTACCACCACGGGTGGCGGCACCACCGGTCAGGCCGGTGCCGCGCGCCACGCCCTGGCCCGCGCTCTCGTCGTGGCCGATGCCACCCTGCGTGAGCCTCTCAAAGCCGCCGGCTGCCTGACGCGCGATCCGCGCATGAAGGAGCGCAAGAAGCCCGGTCAGCCCGGTGCCCGCAAGCGCTTCCAATTCTCGAAGCGCTGATTCTCCCGCCCCGGCGGCGTGCTGCCTACAGTCAATATCCTGATTAAGCGGGTGCGTCACTGCGTACCCGCTTTCTCATTTTCAGGAGAAAGCCATGTCTTTCAACCTTATTAAAAAGCTCGGTTCTGCCCTGCTTAAACGCAAGAACGAAACCGCAGAGGGCTCACCCTCCAACCCACCATCAAAAAATAATACGGCCCCTCCCTATCGTCGCCCCCGCAGGAGCAAGAAGAACTCCTCCGCAGCCGCCAAACAGGGCTCCGACCAAAGCGCTGCGCCGGCAGAGGCCAAACCCCCGGCACCCGCTGCCGGCAGGAACCGTCGCCCGCGTCGCCCCGCCGGGGCACAGGCTGGTCGCGCTGGAGCCGAGCAGCCGCGTCGTCGCCCTGCTGCCGGCGAGCCGCGCACCGCTGCCCCCGCCAAAGAGCGTACGGCACGTGAGCCGGACGCTAATGCCGCCCGCCGCCCGCGCCGCACCGCCGACCGGCGACCGCCGCAGGCCGATAACCGTCCGCCACGCGGTGAACGCCGCCGCCGCCGCGAAGACCCGCTCGAACCACGCCCGGGCCAGACCAGAGAGAGCCCGCAGCCGCCAACGCCGGTCGTCGCGGCAGAGCATGGCTCATGGACGCTGGCCGACTTCCCGGTGGAGCCGGTCGCCGATCGCAAACGCTTCCACGACTTCGATCTGCCCTCTGAGATTATGCACGCCATCGCCGATCTCGGCTTCCACTACTGCACCCCGATCCAGGCCGCCAGTCTGGAGCAGGCCCTGGCCGGTGCCAACGTCGCCGGACGTGCCCAGACCGGCACCGGCAAGACCGCCGCCTTCCTCGTCGCCATCCTCTCGCGCTACCTCCGTTCGCCCGACGCCCGCGCCGACAAGCCGGCCACCCCGCGCGCCCTCGTGCTGGCCCCCACCCGCGAACTCTGTGTCCAAATCTGCAACGACTCCGTCGCCCTCGGCAAATATTGCGGCCTGCGCAGCCTCGCCGTCTTCGGCGGCATGGATTATGCCAAGCAACAACGGCAGCTTGCCGATGGACCGGTCGACCTGCTCGCCGCCACCCCCGGTCGCCTGCTCGACTTCATGCGCCAGCGCGTCGTCGACCTCTCCCGCATCGATACGCTCGTCATCGACGAGGCCGACCGCATGCTCGATATGGGCTTCATTCCCGACGTGCGTCGCATCATCCGCTCCCTGCCGGGCCGTGAACAGCGTCAAACCCTCCTCTACAGCGCCACGCTCGATGACGAGGTGATGCGCCTCGCCACGCAGTGGATGCCCGACCCCGTCCGCGTCGAGATCGAACCCGACCACGTCGCCTCCGACACCATCGAACAGAACGTCTATATCGTCACCTCCGACCAGAAGTTCACCCTCCTCTGCAACCTGCTCAAGGAGTTCCGCGAGCAACGCGTGCTGATCTTCGGTAACCGTCGCATCAGCACCGACCGCCTCGCCGAGCAACTGACACGCCAGGGCTTCCCCTGCGAACTCCTCTCAGGCGACGTGCAGCAGACGCGCCGCATGCGTGTGCTCGACAAGTTCCGCTCCGGCGAGGTCAAGATCGTGGTCGCCACTGACGTCGCCGGACGCGGCCTCCACATCGCCGATATCGGGCTGGTGGTCAACTACGAACTGCCTTACGAAGCAGAAGACTACGTCCACCGTATCGGACGCACCGGCCGTGCTGGCCAGATCGGCCGTGCCGTCTCCTTCGCCTGTGAAGATGAGTCGTTCCAGATCCCCGAGATCGAGAAGTACCTTGGCGAAGAGCTGCGCTGTGTGCAGCCGGATGAGGAACTGCTGACGCCCCTGCCGGGCGGCGCTGGCGCCCCTGTATGGCGACACAATCGCAGGGCTGCCGGTGGTCGTTCCGACGGACGCCGCCGCCCGCCACGCAACGGCGGCCGTACGGCCGCACCACGGCAGCGTGATGCCGGCCGTGGCAGCAACCCGCCCCCGGCAGCGACCGCTGCGAAAGAGTCCGTCGCGGACCGCAAAACTCCTCCCCGGCAGGAGCCGGAGGCCCCTGCCGCCGAGCGCCCCCCCAAGGCCGCAGTTGTTGCTGAGCGCGCCAGAGAGGCCGCTCCGCCGCCGCCACCTCCCCAGTGTGAAGCGCCGCCTGCGGCAGCGCCAGAGCCTGCCGCCGCCGCCCCCCGACCGGTGCGGGCTATCCCTCCACCTTCGGCCCGCCACCATCCCGACCACGCCCGCTCACAGGTCTGGACCCCCGGCCAAGGCTGACCGGCCGCCTTATACAGAGAACCCTAAAAGGGTGCAGTTGTACCCGTAGTGGGTATAAAAGGCAGATATTCATGCCTGCCTCCAGCCCGCCACCTCGCCATCTCGTCGTGGCAGACCTCCGTGTCTGCCCTCGACGTAACGCAACAGGGGCTGGACAAGCACTCCGGGATATGCCACACTTATGAGATGATTTTTACGATGCCTTGCTGCGCGGTGTTTGCTGCACTACCAAGGTAGGACAAAGGGCTCTTTGGAGAAGACGACATGAGAAAATCGCTTAGTGAACTGCGCAACCTTCTTCCTTGACACCAACGCCAAAATCAATGCCCAAAATCGTGGTTGGCAGTGGTACGCCTATGTTGATGTGGCAGATCGAGATCCACGTTATACAGGTAAAGATACTTGGGGTAATACCTATTTCACCTTGGCACGCCACAATATCGGCGCAGACTGGGGCGCTCATGGGCAGTATGGCTCAGGAGCAAATGCCTATGGCTATCCCTATGCCCCCTTTATGTCCGGGGCTCCAGCGGGTCTTCGTGATCCCCAGATAAATCCCGGTGGCGGTCAAGTTTGGATTGTCGCAACAGGAACGGCAACTGTTAATGGCAAGATCCTTACAGATGGGACGGCTAACGTCTATGGCCCCAACTCCGGTGGCGGTATCTGGCTCTGTGCCAGCAAAATAGTTGCAGGTACCGGGGCATTACTCTCTGCCAAAGGCGGCACCAATTCGCACGGCGATGTGAATGGAGGCGGCACCGGTGGACGCATCTCATTGGGTATCGGATTGACGGCAGTTGAGCTGGCTGACTTGGCAGCAGGCAAGACGCCTGAAGAGTTGGAGCTTAACTACCTCGACACAATCAATGAGCTTCCGGCTGATGCTTCCGGTGGACGGGGTGGCGGCAAAGATGCAAATGGCAACTACATCTACAGGGCACCCGGGACGGCCACCACTGTCTATGGCTCGCTGGCAGATACTGCGGTAGTGGTACAAGGTGCCCACGCCGATATCGGGTCACCCGAGCCGGGCTATGGTGTCTCTGCCTTTGAACGTGGTACCAGCCAGACCTTCCTCTGTGAAGGCTACGGTTACAACACGCCGACCGAGCGCTTCTCCTGTATCGGCTACGTCGTCTCCAATGCTACGGCTGAGTTGATGGCGGGTAGCGGCAATACCGTCAATATCGCAATCGGAAGTGAGCCGCTCTCGCTGACCTGGCTCTGGGATGAACGTGAGATACGCTACAGAGTCGCAAGCGTTGCCGGAGCCGGGTTGATCGTCAACAACACCCTCGTCGATGAGGGCGATGCTGTCGTTTGGCTGGCGGAAACTGCGCAACCGGAGATTAAGGTCGTACTGGATGAAGGCTATGAGTTCATCTGCTGGGAGGGACCGATCACCTATGGTACCGCCAAGGATAACCCGATCGTGCTTCCTGCAGGCGCTGTGCGCGAGATCAAACCGGTGGTGCGTGCGCTAGCCGAGCCGACCACACGCACCTGGAATGTGACTAACGCCAAGACTGTCAAAGAGTGGACCGACCCGACAGCCTGGGTGCCCAATGGCATTCCCGGCACCAACGACCACATCGTCATCAAGGGCAAAGGGACAATGCTTGCCTCCAACTACTTTGAGTGTGCCTCACTGACTCTCAGCGAGAGTGCAGCATTTAAAGTAGCTAACACCGCTTCTCCGCTCTTGGAGGAGGCTGTGCTGGTGGTACATGGCGATCTCTCAATGACCAATACCGCCGCGCTCCTGGTGGCACCGCGTAACTACTACCGCCACGGACGGCTTGAGGTCGGTGGCGACATCAATCTGGATGGTGCCAACACGTTGACGGTGAGTGCCGGTCCGACAAATGAGGTGGAATTCACCCATGCTACGGGAGCCGGGTTTGTCGATATCGCCGGCAATCTCGCTGTCAGAGGCACATCCAGCATCATTCCCAACTGCGAACCCTATACCGGAGGCTCGGTGGTATTCCGTGTTGGCGGTGTCCTGCTTGTCACCACCAACGCCGCCTTCAAGGCCAATCTGAATGGCTTTGCCCGTGTCGCTGGCCGCATACCGGTAACACATGCCCCCGGTTGGGGCTACTCCTATACCATCGGCGCCGGTTATGGCGGTTACGGTCTTGTTGGTCAGGGGCTTAGCAACGTCACTTATGGCCGAACTTACGGCTTTGAGTATGCGCCGATACACCCCGGCTCTCCCTGCGGCGATTACAATAATAACAGCCATGGTGGCGGTGCCATCCGTATTCATGTGGCTGGCAAGGCCACCATCGCCGGGCGTCTCGATGCCTCGGCGCGTGACAACGATATTACGCCATCTTCAGCTTCCGGTGGTGGGCTATGGTTGACCACCGGCGGGAAACTCACGGTCGAGCCGGGCGCCATTATCAAGGCACGCGGTGGTTATAAAATTACAGGAGTTGGCCTGGCTGGTGGTGGTGGACGGATTGCCCTCGGCGACTATATGAGCGCTGACATGGTCGCGGAGTTGGCGCAAACCGGCGCGATCGCCGGCTGGGATATGGCACGGCGCGACAAGTCGGCCCTCTTCCTGGCCGAACACCCCGACGTCACCGTTGACGTGAAGGGCGGCGAAAACCAGGTCGGAGTCTATGAAGGCACCTTCCGCGTCCTCAGCGGCAAGACCGCCGGGACGCTGCTGATCCTGCGCTAATCCGCTTGCCACTGCCCCTGCCGCAGAGCGGCTCTCAAGAGTGGAGTTGCCACTGAGCGCGACCGGGAGAGCGCCACATCGCGCCCACCCAGTGTGAAGCGCCGCCTGCTGCACCCTGCCTGCAGCCCGCCGCCACCCCGACCACGCCTCCTGCCGGCTAAACCGCTTTCGCAAAAAAGTGGCTATATGGCAGAGCCATGATGTCATGCCCGAAGTAACGACTATCGTTGCCGCCGTAGAGTATCACGCCGCGCGTCTCTCTCCCTTGGGCAGCCTGCAAGGCCAGAAAATGACGCAGACTCTCGGTATCGTCGTTTCTGACTCTTGTGCCGGCTTTTACCTCCAGGGCAACCAGGTGTGAGCCCTCTTCGATAATGAAGTCGACCTCCAGCCCGCTACGTGTGCGCCAATAACTTAATCTGCGTCTGAAGGGGTTGCTGCTGCGCCATGCCTGCAGCGTTTGAAAGATTGCCTGTTCCAGCCAAAATCCGATATCGCTACGCCTCTCCAACATTGTCACGGAGTCTATTCCAGCCAACCAGGCGGCCAGACCGCTATCGCACCAGAAGAGTTTGGGACTCTTGACCAATGCTACAGTAGGATTGGCGCTAAATGGTTTGATTCGCTCAATTTGGCACCCGGTTTCCAGGAGGTTCAGATAGCGATGGCAGGTGGCATGTGAAAGACCGGCATCCCGGGCGATATCAGCCTGGTTCATAAGTCGGCCGGTGCGCTGCGCTGCAACCTGCATCAACCGTTGGAAATCGGCCAGATTCTCTATATGGCTCAACTGCCTTAAGTCGCGCTCAAGATAGCTTTTCACGTATCCCCCAAACCAAAGAGCACGCGACTCCTCCGTTTTACAGTTGCGAGCCGGTGCAAAACCACCTTGTAACAGCCACTTCTGCCAGCTCTGAGCAGGCGGGGACGGAGTTAAATCCGGTGCCTCTTTAAACAATTGATCAACTGCAGAGTCTGACTCTCCTTGCCACTCCAATGGTGCAAAGGGATGGAGATCGAGATATACGGCTCTGCCTGCCAGAGAGTCAGCCACCCCGCGCATAAGTGGAAACTGGGCCGACCCGGTAAGCAGAAAGTCGCCTGGAACCCTTTTTTTATCAACATATCTTTTGATGGCCAACAAAAGCTCAGGTGCGCGTTGCGCCTCGTCAATCGTAAGAGGAGGGTTGATTAAGAGCGAGTCGGGCGCATGTTGCGCCTGGTCAAGCAGGTCCAGATCGTCGAGCGTAAGATAACGACGCTCTGGCTCTACATGTTGCGCCAAGGTAGACTTGCCTGTCTGTCTGGCGCCAGTCAGGACGACTACGGGCAAGCTTTTCAAGGCCAGCTCCAACTGCGGCTGTAGCCATCTGGGTATAAAAACCATAGAATCTCCAACAAAACCTTTCACGCTGTGAAACAATTTGTTTCACGCCATAAAATATAATGTTTCACGCAGATCGAGTCAAGGGGAATCTAGCATCCCAAAAACTGCACAAATCAAGGCGGCTAGCGAGATGGGCAAGCGTGTTCAGTCGCAACCGCTACGCCCCCTCCATCTCGCACCGGCACACCTCCATATCGTCGTGCCAGTCCTCCATGTCAGCCATTCTCCCTCCTCACTCCACTGTAAAGCGGCCCCAAAGAGCGACAATAGGGAGCATAAGGGCATTAGTGTTGAGTGTTCTATACCCGCCGCATCCGGCGTTGCAGTATCCAACTGCCAAATAGACCCAACAGTGCAAGTGGCAAAACAACTGGCAGCCATCGCACAAGCCTTGCCCACGGCTTGGCAGATTCTGCTGCCGGGTGTACTCCACGTGGTCTCAGCAGCTCAGCTTCGTCAGGCACCACAATTTCACCGCCCCAGAGTTCCAGCTCATCAGCC
>CAZRGQ010000012.1:0-4872 GCA_964599645.1 uncultured Lentisphaerales bacterium
GCGCGCTCGGAGAGCGCGCCCTACCTTGGCTGACGCGCTGCGGCGGCGACGGCGCGCCGCCCTCCAACGGCGCGCTCGGAGAGCGCGCCCTACCCTGGCACCGGAGCCGGGAATTGCTTGTAGCTTTAAGCCTACGGCCGAAAGTACTTTAAGAATTGTGGCCAACTCGGGATTACCCTTATTGGAGAGAGTCTTATAGAGGCTTTCACGCCCCAATCCTGTCTTGCGGGCAATCTTTGTCATCCCTTGGGCACGGGCAATATCGCCAAGTACGGCAGCAATCAAAGCAGGATCACCGTCGTCCAGAGCGGTAGCCAAAAAACAACTCCCTGCCTCGGCTCGTCGTCTTGCTCATTTCTTTAGCGCAAGAGGATGATGGCACCCGACGGCTTGGTGTTTAGTGGACCGTAAGCGATCCGTCCTGCAATACGTGGCAGCCCCAGCGCATCGGCCAGAGGCGCCGCGCTTTCGAGATCAATGCTGGCCGCTGCGAGTGGGGCGCTGCCGCCCGAGTCGACTCTACGCCAGGGGGAGGCAGGGTCTAGTTCAGGCACATAAGCATAGTAGAGTCCGTTAGAGTGGCGTACCACCAAGCGTCCCTGCCGCGCATAGGGACTTGCAGACACAATGCCGCGGCTCCAGATATGATCGTCAGCACTCTTGGTGAGGGTGCGTGAGAGTTCACCCGGGACATTGGTGAGATTGGTGATTACGGCATAGCTCGTAGCACTCCAGCCCAGTGCAGCGGGATTGAGCGCACTGACCGCTGTGTTCATGAAGCCAGGAGTATAGCTGGTGATCGTGGTAAGCTCCGCCTTCCAGGGGAGGTAGCCGAGGGTTTCGTTCCTGATGATCGAGTTGATGGCGTAGACCTGATAAGCTTCCGACTGCTTGTTAACCGCAATCTCTGGAATACCTGTCGGTAGCACACTGTGATCGATGACCGAATGCACCAGGCCCAGACAGCCGAGTTTGTCTAACACGAAGATACCCGCAATTGCCGGCGAACCAGTGGCTGGCGTGAAAGTTGTGACCGCGTTGTTTTCAAAGGTGCAGTTGACAAACAATGTACCGCAAAGATCGTAGCTTGATTGCGCCGCCATCACCGCACCGATCATCGCTTTTTTGGTACCAAAGCCACCGGTTACGGACACGACATTGTCAGCAAAATAGCAGCCGTCAAAGTGGATTGCTTTGCCGTGCCGATGTGCAAGTACAGCGCTAAAAGCCGATTCCGTATCATGTGTTAAGCTCTCATAGCGATTACCGATGAAGCGACACTGTTCAACCCGATGCGCCCCATCGGGTGCCAATACCGTGGCACCACCACTGCCGGCCAAGCTGATCAAACCGCTGGCGTTACCATAGGCCACGTTCTCTTCAAAGCGGCAGTTGCGTAGCTTGGCAACCGATAAATTGTCACGATTGTCATAGCGGACGGCAATGGTTCCATTGTAGGCGCCACAACGCTTGAAGAGCGACTCCTCAACCAGCAACGACGTGCCTGAGCCGCTCAAGTGGAGGCACGTAGCGCTGTTCTGCGTACCGAAACACCCCTTGAAACTACAGTTTTTAACCATATTTGTGACAGTCGTCATGCCGGTCGCGATGGAAGCCGCCGCGCGGCAAGCTTCGAATTTCGTGTTGCTCAGTTCAAGCCAGGTGCCACTCTTGGTCAAACCAAGCGCCATGTGCGCCTCGTTGTTCGATGTGATGGGCGCCAAAAACTCACAATTGTCAATTTTAAGCAGACCGTTATTGCCTGTTGTATCGAGCACCACGTGATATCTGAAAAGGGTAAAGGTGATGCCGCTAAACGCGGTATTGGTGCAGTGGCTGAGGTAGAATCCCACTTCGGCATCCGTACTCTGGACGTTGAAGGGGTTGAGCCAGCCAAAGCTATCGAGCATCGCGTCGGAGAAATTGAATGCACCATCGACCCAGACGTATTGTTGCGGCGACAGGTTGCTCCAGCCGTTATAGGTGCCATTGATCGCCTGCCAGTAGGTGGGGTTGCCCAGGTCGCCTGAAATAATCGTCCGGTTGACGCTTGGGTCGGCCTCACTGCGGCTCGACTCGGTGCCGGCAAACCCGCCTACCAGCTCGACATTGGAGCGCAAATAATAGCCCGCTGTCGTCGGCTTGTAAGTGCCGGCCTTGAGCCAGAGTTCACCGCGATAACGTCCGGCATCGTTGATCGCCGCCTGAATGTCGGAAGTGGCATTCTCCCAGCTCGAACCGTCGCCTGTGCCATCGGGGGTCACATAGATGACGCGACTGGCCGTGCTCACGGCGTTTAAGGTATAGGTCACATTGGCATAAGGCACATACTCCGGCAGTGGTGCGACAAAGCCTTCGTAGAGATAGCCGGGCTCCATAGTATAGGGTGGGACGGTGAGCGGTTGGCCGCCAGACAGGGTAATCGTCTTGGTGTTCAACCCGGTGTCGTCAAAGGTGGCAAAGTTGCCGAGGTTAAAGGTGATATTAAAGATAGGCGTCCCGAATTTGGCGTAGATCACGGCGTCGTCAACAACCGTATACGCAGCAGCCGTCAGAGGGTTGTCACTACTGATCAGCTCCTGCGTCGCAGCATCACCATACCATCCTACAAAGAGGTTATCTAATTCCGTGGCGGGTGTCGCGGTAATATCAGCCAGCGCACCAGCCGCAGGAACGGCCTGCACAATGGGTGTAACCGTGCCACCACTGCGCGGGAGTTTGCGCACCACCACCGTGTGTCCCGTCTCAGCCGCAGCAGTCAAACCTTGCACCGCACCGCGCATGAAGGCACCGTAGTTACGCGGGGTGTCGAGCGCATCACCAAGCGGAGCGTAAACGGTCAGCGCTGTCGTCTCTGCCGCATTCAGGCGTGTCCAGGGGCTGCTCTCGTCGGCGCGGTAGGCAAAGCCATACGAGAGCGCGGCCACATCGGCGCCGTTGGTGACGCTGCCAGAGCGTGATGCCGGACGCAAGAGCGGCAGCGAGCCGTAGCTGAGCGTCTTTGTCTCAGGCATCAACAAGATGGGATCGGTATCCAGATCGAGTACGGCGACGCCTGCTGGTACGACCGAGACGTCGTTGATCGAGGTTTTGATCAGGTTCACAGGCGTCGTTGTCATGTTATTCACGATCCTGATTGAGGTCTGCCCGGCCTCGTTGGCACTGTTGCGCAGGATGCAGTTGACGATGTTGACGTAGCCGTCATATTTGGGGTTAACAAGCAGAATGGCAGGAGTGGTCGTATCACCGATAAAGGTTGAGTTGGCCACGCCCAGACCATTTTTGGTCGGACTTGCCAAGCTGGTATTGACAACGCCGCTGGAGGCATGGCAGACGAGCATACCGTCATCAAACCCAACCGCTTCGTTCTCGATAAAGGTGCAGTTCACCAAGGTCTGTGGCGAGTGCGGGCCGCCGACGATACCGATCGCCGCCACGCCGCCGGTATTATTGCCGGCACGCGCCTTGATGACGTTGCGCTCGAAGGTCACGTTGACAAACTGCCCAGCCGCTATGGTGCTCTCATAGGTATCATCGCCCGCCATAAACAAGGCATAGGTTTTGTTGCCTCTGATCGGGAATTGCATCCTGTTGTTGCCGAAATAGGAGTTTTTGATGGTGTAATTGCCATTGCGGCGCAGCAACGGAATGGCCGTTGTGGAGCTAACGCCCGTGACAAGAGAACCGCAATTGGTCATCACCAGATTATCAATCACCACCGCTGTACTGGCAGCCGACGAAAGGAGTAGGCACTGGGCGCCATAACTCGCATTGGCGTTGGCGGTGACTGAGACGCAACGTACACTGACGAGGTTGGTGGCGTTAAGTGTGCCACCACGATTCTCGATAATGCTGCCGCAAATCGCATGTGAGACGCCAAAAAATTCGCAATCCACCAGCACCGCATTGCTGAGCTGATAGAAGGCGGCGCCATGTCCGCCAGTATTTCGCGTGTAATAGAATTTGCACCCCTCCACCAGCAGCGAACTGCCACCAAAGACGCTCAGCATACCGGTGTTGTGGGTCGTGTTGAAACAACCAAGGAAGCGCAGGTTGCGCGCAACTGAGCCGGCGCCCGCCGACGTGAAGTGGACGACCGACATGGTGTTGCCATTGCCATAGCAACCGACAAACCAGAAGCCATCAATTGTCGCTGACACACCAGAGGCGACCTCAATGACCTTTTTGCCGCCATTGTCTGTGCCATCAAAGAGATAATAGTCGTAGTCCGTATCGAACTCCAACGGAATGTTGGCCTTGCCGTCAAGCAGTAACGGTTTGTCGGTCGTGGTCACCGTCTCTGCATAACCATCGAAGTCCGGAACCGCATGCTTCCAGTAGTTGGTAGTGGTGAGCGGTTCGCCGGTAATAATTGTCTGATACGTATCGAAATCGCGCCCTGCGATCGTTTCAGCAACGTCATCTCCTTTGAAACCGCCGTAGAGCGAGAGTTGTTTGTTGAGCAAGACCTGTTGCTCCGCAGTAAAGCGATAGACCCCCTGCGCGACCCTTACCTCATCACCAGCGGTAGCCGCCGCCACCGCCGCCTGAATCGTGGTATAGGCGTCGTCCCAGCTCGCCCCCGTGCCGGCACCGGTGGCTGTCAGTTTGACATACAAGGTGCCTGCACTGGCGCTACTGACAAGCAGAGCAGCGAGCAGCACCTGACTAAACGCGTTTCGAAGTTGGCGAACGTAATTATTCATGACTTTATCCCCATTGTTAAAGAGCCTTTACCTTATGATAATCATCGTCCCTGGCGCACCCCAGATGATTTCACCGCCGTCGGTCACAATTTGCAACGCCTCGTTCTCGCCTAGCCGATGTTTGGCGGCGTCGATGTGGAGTGTGCAGCCGTTGAGTTGCAGGATC
>CAZRGQ010000012.1:4972-44876 GCA_964599645.1 uncultured Lentisphaerales bacterium
CCTCCATGATCAACTTCCTCTCAGCAGTCGCCCTGTCACTTAAAGCGGGATGAGTATCCCATATTTCAGAGCGTTTGTCTATCCCCCGCCGTCGCCCTGCGTCGGCACGGCTGCCCTCCTGCCGTGGATGAGCGAGGCGGCTCTCGACCTGCGCGGCAAGCCACGTCTCTACGGTGTCAAACCCGATATGGGGGCCACCGAGTGTAACATCAGCCCGGCAACCAGCATTACCCTGCGTTAGCAGAGGGAAATAGCCGCAGCCAAGGGCGCGCTCACCGAGCGCGCCGCGGTGCCGTGAATGGGTATCCATTTTGCTCTTGAATTTTGGCACCTGATAGGGCATCATCAAAGGCGTCTTCAACTAATCTGATCAGACGATGAGACTCACTACTTTTGCCACGGTTCCGGCCCTGGCCGTGACCTGCTGTCTGGCAGCGCGCCTTGTCGTAGCATGGCCGGCAGCAGAGTGGCTCCCCGATGGTGCCCGCCTGGTGCTTGTTACCGCTGCCACCAATAATCCCCGTATCGCCGCCGCTGCCTGGCAGCAGGCGGCCGGGGCTGATACCGCCCATGCCTTTGACGGCTTCTATCAGCCGCGTCTCGGCGTCAGTGCCGGTGCGGCGCATGGTCCGGCCAGCGCGCCTGAATCGCGGCTGCTGCCGCGGACCAGCGGTGACACGGTTGGCATTGAGGCTGGCATCAAGATACCGTTGCGGGTCGGCGCCTATCTGGGGGCCGGGGTGGCACAGCGCTACCTCTTTGAGGCCGATGGCTTTGACGATCTGGGCCAGAGCGTAGCTGGCGTGCGCCTTGAGGTGCCGCTGCTGCAGGATCGTGGTTTCCGCAGCCAGATAGAGCAACAGGCGGCGCTCGATGCCACTGCGGCAAGCGCCGCTGCCACGACGCTCGATGTGGGCCAGACAGTGGCTCGCGAGGCGCTGAACCGTTATGCTGCGCAACTCTATGCCGCTGCCGATCTGCAGGCTTCAACTCAGGCGTTGCGCCGTGTTGAGCGGCTGCTGGAGGAGACGAGCGGACGTATCGAGCTGCAGACGATGGCCGAGTACCAGCTTTTCGGTGCCCGCATGGAGGTGAGCTTCCGCCAGGAGGAGCTGCGACAGGCCGTGGCGGTGCTGACGCAGGCGAGCGAGTCGTTGATCACCATTCTGGGCGGCAGCCTGCCGCCGCAGTTGCCGTGTGAAGCCCCGCTGCTGCACACCTGGGCACTGCACGCTGCCACAACCAGCGTGGAGCGCATCATGGCTCACGGCCGTGAGCGCCCCGAGGTGACCGCAGCCCGCCATCTGGTGGCCGCCGCCGAGCGCCGGACCGCTGCCGCCCGTGAAGGCGTGCGGTCGAGCCTCTCGCTGCGGGCCGGGGTCGGCTATCAGGGGGAAGATCTTAACGGCGGCCTGGGACGGCATGAGATTCTCGATGATAACCGCGCCGGCGTGGAGCTTTCGCTCGTCTGGAGCCGGCCACTGGCCTTTGATGCCGAGAGCGCCACGTTGCGGGCCTCTGAGAGCACGGCGGCGGCGGCCAGGGCGACACTGCGCCAGGTGCTGCTCGAAGTCAATGAGCAGCAGGCACAGGCCGAGGCGGCGGTAGCCTCCGCCCGCGAGCGGCTGGGGTTGGTGGAAGCGGCCGTCGACAATGCCCGCCGGGCCCTGTCCGCCGAAGAGCAGCGCCTCGCGCTGGGCGAGGGGAGCAACCGCAGCGTGCTTGATGCCCAGAAGGATCTGACCACGGCCGAGCGGCGTGCCAACGTGGCAGCGCTCGATATGGTTGTCGCCTTCACCGACCTGCTCTACACCAGGGGCGTGCCCCTACTGCCGCATGAGGTAAAAGATGTCACTATCAACCCGGCTCCTTGAGCTGTTGCGCCGTCAGCTCCCCGGCAGCGATGCCGCCAGCAGTTCGGCGCAGGAGCTGCTGCGCGACGGCACACTGCCCGAGGAGCAGCGCGAGCGGATCGAAATCGACCGCCAGATTCTGGAGGAGTCCTCCTCCAGCAGCAGCGAAATTTCACGCGATGCGCGCCGCCAACTGCGTGAAGCCGCCGAGCAGTCGCTGCGCCGTCTCCATGTAATCCAGCGCGGACGCTGCCCGCAGTGTGGCGAACATCTGCGCCAACACCTCTTTGCCGCCATCTGCGACACCTGCGGCTGGAATCAGTATATCACCCCGCGCAGCGGCTCGGTGCAGGTGCATCTGGCACGCAGCAACGATGTGATCGAGGGTGAACGTTGCTATATCCTCAAAAACGGCTCGATCCTCGTCCTGCGCCGCGACGCCGTGGTGGCGCGCCTCAACGCCGATGCCGTCGGCTGGGTGGAGTACAAGTGGAATGAAGAGGAGCTGAAGCTGCGTCACAAGGAGGTGCTCGACCGCCTCACCATCGAGTGCGCCTGGTGCAGCAAGGTCTGCGACCCCGAGGCCGACGGCTTCCATATGGTGCAGGTGGCCTTCGGCTCGACCCAGGAGCGCTACTGCTTCTGCTGCGACGACTGCTATGAGGCCTTTCGCAAGATGTATCCAGCGCGCGTACACCGCAACTGCTATGAACGCTCCTGTGCCGACTGCGACCTCTGCATCAAACGCTACGAAGATGAGAGCGAGGGGATCAGGGCGCTGGCCAAGGAACATGTGCGCGATGTGCGTCGCTATCCGGTCGTGAGTAGCGCCAAAGAGAAGGGAAGTTGAGCCTGTCATGGGAGAGTATCGCAGTACAACGGGCGAAAAGATGCCATCCACAACGCGCGAACGACGCCGCAAGCGCCTGCGTGTTACACTGACAATCGCACTGCTGGTGGTGGTAATTGTCGTCCTCGGCAACCACCTCAAAGTGACCCGCCGCGTACCGGCCTCGGGCTATGCCACCACCTCGCTCTATGCCGAGGTGCGCGCGCCGGCGCTGGGGCAGGTGGTGGCCATTGAGCAGAATTCGGGTGATACGGTGGCGGCCGGCACGGTTCTGGTGCGGCTCGATGATGCCGTCGAACGGGCGCTGCTGGCCGAGGCTGAGAGCGAGGCGCGCCGCAGCGCCGCCGAACTCGCCTGGCGTGAAGCCGAGCTGGTGGAGCAGCACCGCGAACGCACCAACCTGATCGAGGTGGCGGCCATGACGCTCGAACATGCCCGCAAACGGCTGGAGATCACCGAACAACTGGGCGGCAAGGGGCTGGCGTCGAGTCGCGATATCATGGAGGACAACTTCCGGGTGCGGCTGGCTGAAGCCGAATACCGGCGGCTGGCTGAAGCCGACTTCCAGCTCGCTGAACGGCAACTCTCGGTCTTGCAGCAGACGCTGCAGTCGCGTCAGGAGACGGTGGCGCGGGCGCGGGCCAACTTCGAGGCCAAGACGATCCGGGCCCCGATCGACGGCCAGCTCTTCCGCCACACCTTCTTCATCGGCGAGGTGGTGCGTCCCGATATCGTTCTCTATGAGATCTTCGGTGGTGGCGACCACGTCCTGCGCCTGCGTGTACCGGAGCGTTACGCCACCCGCGTGGCCACCAACCAGACGGTACGCCTGCAGCTCCGCACCACCCAGCGCCTGCTGCGGCGCAAGTGGCTGTCCGGCCGCCTGGTTCATGTACGCGATGCCATTCAGAGCGAGGGTAATCAGACCTATCGCGTCCTCTACTGCGCCTTCGATCCCGCCGGTATCCCTGTCCCGCCCGGCACCTCGGCCGATGCGCAGATCGAAGTGGGACGCTCCACCCTCTGGCAGATGCTTTTTGACCAGTGAGCGGCAGCCGGCCAGATGAGCCAGCGAAGGCGAGAGGAGACACGGCGCGAAGCCACAAGTCGGTCCTACGCAAAATCATGCCGTTTGTGCGTCCCTTCCGCATGCAGCTCCTCGGCATGCTGCTGCTGACGGCGCTGCTCTCCTTCATCAGCATGGTGCCACCGCTGCTGACCCGCTCGATCATCAACCAGGTGGTGGGTGAACAGCGGCCCGACCTGCTGCCGACCATTGCGATTCTGCTTGGCCTGACGGCGGTGATGGGCACCTCGCTCGGCTATGTACAGGTGCTCGGCATGGCCTATGTCGGCCAGGCCTTTGTGATGCGGGTGCGTACCGCAGTCTACAACCACATGCTGGCGCTCGGCATGGCCTTCTTCGGGCGCGAGAGCACCGGCAAGCTAGTCAACCGCCTGATGGGCGACAGCTCCGTTCTGCAGCAGATGCTCACCGTCACCTCGCTCCAGATTATCGCCGACCTCATCAGCGCCACCTTCGCCATCAGCGCCACTCTCTTTATCAACTGGCGTCTCGCCATCCCCCTCTATATCCTCGCCTTCCTCTTCGCCCTCAACTACAATCTCAAGATCGGCGGCCTGCGCTTCCTCGCCCGCAGCCAGCGCAGCGCTGAGGACCGCGTCGCCAGCGGTGTCCAGAATCGCCTGGTGGCCAATCTCACGGTCAAGACCTACGGTGCCGAGCTGCGCGAAGACCGCGAATTCAACAAACAGAGCTCGCTCAGCCTCGATCTGGCCCGCGAAGGCCAGGTTGCCTCCTCCACCTTCTGGATCAACACCTGGCTCCTGCGTGATGTCGGCTACGTCATCATCTTCTTCCTCGGCTGCAACATGGTGCTCAACGGCACCGCCAACTACGGTGATGTCACCGCCTTCCTCTCCTACTCGATGATGCTCCTCTGGCCGGCCGTCCGCTTCTCGGTCCTGGCGCAGCAGATGCAGAATGTAAAGATCTCGGCCGAACGCCTCTTCGATATCCTCGATGAAACACCGCAGATCGTCGACCGCCCCGCAGCGCAGAAGATCGACAAAATCCGCGGCGACGTCATACTCGACAACGTCACCTTCGGCTATGTCCCCGAGACCAACGTGCTGCACAACGTCTCGCTCGACGTCAAGGCCGGCGAGACCATTGCGCTGGTGGGACCGACCGGCTGCGGCAAATCGACCATCCTCTCGCTCCTGATGCGCTTCTATGATGTCACCGGCGGCGGTATCACCATCGACGGCGTCGACGTACGCGACTTCCGGCTCAAGTCGTTGCGACGCCACTTCGGTATCGTGCTGCAGGAGTCGCTGCTCTTCACCGTCAGCATCGCCGACAACATCCGCTATGCCCGCCCCTCGGCGTCGCGCAAGCAGGTGGAGTTTGCCGCCCGTATCGCTGAAATCCACAACGAGATTCTGGCGCTGCCCAACGGCTACGATTCGATCGTCGGTGAACGCGACGTGCAGCTTTCGGTCGGCCAGAAGCAGCGCCTCGCCATCGCCCGCGCCATTCTGGCCGATCCCGCCATTCTGATCATGGATGAGGCCACCAGCGCCCTCGATACCAACTCGGAGCGCGCCATCCAACTGGCGATGGACCGCTTCCTCCTCGGGCGCACCGCCTTTATCGTGGCGCACCGCCTCAGCACCATCCGCAACGCCTCCCGCATCGTGATGCTCGACAAGGGCCACATCGTCGAGTCTGGCAGCCACGACGAATTGATGCGGATCGAGGGGGGACGCTACCGCAAACTCTACGAAACACACGCTGGCTCCGGCGTGTTGGGTGAGGCCGGCTAAGATGGCACGCCGCGCACGCTATCTCTATCGTACGATGCCCTACCGGCCGCCGCGCCCGCCGCAGGAGCGGCGTGGCGGCTACCGCCTGATCTTCCGCTTTGCCCGCACCTACGTCTGGCCGCATCGCTGGCCCGTCTTTCTCTGCATCCTCCTGACCAGCCTCAACACCTGCGCCGTCTATCTGCAGAGCTTCTATGTGCGCACGGCGGTCGATTCGATCCTGATGGTGGGGCAAGAGGCCGAAGTGGCGCCGGGAGCACGCGCCGAGACCTCCGTCGAGCGCGAGCGTGAAGTCGCCCTGCAGCCACGTACCACCGATGGCGCCATCTCGGAAAACACCAGATTTGCCCACGACCGCCGTCCCGTCTGGCCGGCGCGCCGGTTGCTGCTCCTCTTTATCGCCTACCTCTCCACCGTAGTCGCCTTCAACTTCGCCAACCGTGCCGTACAGCGGCTGCAGGCGCGGGTCGCACAGCAGATCACCGGCCGGCTGCGTGAAGATATGCACGCCAAGGTGGTCAGCCTCTCGCTCTCCTACCATCTGGCCAATGCGCCGGGACGCCTCATGTCGCGTATTCTGGCCGACGTCGGCGTGGTGCAGTCGCACCTGATGGACCTGATCGTCAACGCCAGCAGCCAGGTGGTGATGCTGATCGTCGGCTTTACGATCCTCTTCACACTCAACACCACCATCGCCACGATAGTGGTGGTGGCGATGATCCCCTACGCCTTTCTGGCATCCCATATCCGCAAGAAGATCCGCGCTGTCAACATCGAGCTGCGCCACACCAACGCCTGCCTCTGGGGGCTCGTCTCACAGAAGCTCGATGCCATCCGCGCCATTATCGCCTACAGCCGCGAACGGATGGAACTCCTCTACTTCCACTCCCTCTCGGCCAGCCTGCTACGCGATACGGTGCGCCAGCAACACCTCGGTGCCTCGATGAACCGCGCCGCCGACACCATCTCGATGCTCACCACCCGTGGCATTCTCGTCTATGGCACGCTGCTGGTGCTGGGTGGCAGCATGACGCTCGGCACCCTCCTCTACATCCACGGCGCCGCCATCAGCCTCTTCATGCCGGTCGTAACCCTGACCCAGATGGCGATGCACGTCTCGGTACTCCTCGTGGTGCTGCAACGCCTCGCCTACACCCTCGACCGCCAGCAGGATGTGGCCGAAGACCCGGCGGCCGTCAACTTCCCCACGCCGCTGCAGAGCGAGATCCGGCTCAAGAACGTCACCTTCTCCTGGAACTCGGAGAAGGCGCCGGTGATCGACGATATCGACCTCGAAATCCCCGTCGGCTCCTGGCTCTGTATCATGGGGGCCAGCGGCTGCGGCAAGACGACCCTGCTGCAGCTCCTGGCGCGCCTCTTCGACCCGCAGGAGGGCGAGATCAGCGTCGACGGCCTCTCGCTCGAACACCTGCGCTTCGCCTCGATGCGCCGCCACATGGCCTATGTGCCGCAGGAGGCCCAGATTCTCAGCGGCAGCGTGCGCGACAACATCACCTACGGCAAACCCGATGCGACGCCGGCCGAGATCATGGCTGCCGCCCGGGCTGCCGAGGCGCACGACTTCATCATGGAGCTGCCGGTCAAATACGAGACCCTCCTCGGCGAGAAGGGCACCTCCCTCTCCGGCGGCCAGAAGCAGCGTATCGCCATCGCCCGCGCCCTCATCACCAACCCCGAAGTGCTGCTGCTCGACGACTGCACCTCGGCCCTCGACGCCAATACCGAGCGCCGCCTGCAGAACACCCTCGAACGCATCCTCCCCGGCAAGACCGCCGTGATCGTCTCGCAACGAGTCTCGATGGCGATGCGTTGCCACAAGATCATCGTCCTGGCACAGGGGCGCATCCTCGAACAGGGCAACCACGAAACACTCCTCAAGGCCGGCGGCTACTACGCCGACCTCTACGCCAAACAGATGGGATAAATTCCTGCAGGCTTGTAAAAGCGGCGCTGTTGCGCTATAGTCTGCTCTTCACTCAAGGAGTATCGGGGCATAGCGCAGTCTGGTAGCGCGGCAGCTTTGGGAGCTGTAGGTCGGGGGTTCAAATCCCTCTGCCCCGACCACTTTCCTTCTACTCCTGCTCGTAGTGGCGACGGTAGTATTGGTTGAAGGCGTAGTAGATCACGTTGACTCCCATCTTGTAGGCCTGGTCGGCGACTTGTGCCGAGGCGCCGGAGTGGCCGTCTTTCCAGGCGTCGTTGATATCGCCGGGGTGGTAGAAGACGAGCCAGCGTCCCTCATGGCGAATGCCGAGGGCGCGGTTGCCGTCGTGGTGCCAGAGGGGTGGCGCGCCGTCGGGGAACATGAAGGGGGCCTGGTAGATGGGGTCGTCGTTGGCGATGTCGACCAGAGTGCGGTTGGGGAAGACCTGTAACAACATCTGACGCACACTGCGGCCGAAGTAGCCGCCGCCGTTGTCGATGAAGAGCATGCCGCCTTCGAGTTCGCAGTATTCACGCAGTATCTTGGCTTCGCGGGGGGTAATGGAGAGGCCGCGGCTGCCGGTGATGAAGACGAAGGGGGGGGCACGCTTCTTGGGGAAGCGGGCGAGGCGCTCGATATCGCGATACTCGGTGTCGGTGGCGATCGGCAGGCCGGTATATTGGTTGAGACGGACAAGGAGGTTGTAGTCGGCGCCCTTGCCCATGTCGCGATCCCAGTCGCCGCCGGCATACTTGAGGCGGATGAAGCGGATTTTGGCGCCCTCCATCCCCTTGGGCCAGCCGCCACGCCCCTTGCCACCCTTGCCGAGCTTGCCGCTCGTCTGGTCGGCTTCATAGGTATCGCGGGTCTGCTCTTCGAGCTCGGCGAGGGTCTTGATATCGTCGATATTCATCCGTTCGAGGATGTAGGGGCTCCAGGGGTTGATGGTGAGCTTCTTCTGCTTCTGCTTCTGCGGCTTCTTCTTGATCTTGACGACCTGAACTTCGACTTCGCCGCTGCCTTTGACGAGGCCGTACTCCTCACGGCCGCACCCGCGGATCAGGATGGGACCGACGATGACGAGGAGGGTGAGAAAAGTGGCCCAGTAGATCGAGCTGCGCAGGCGGCGGTCGGTGCCGCCGGTGCGGAGATTGGCCAGGAGGCGCTCGCCGAGGGGCAGGCCGCTACGTCCGGTATAGTGGCGGCGGGTGCCGGCCAGCAGCAGGGCAAGCAGCATCAGGAGGGGCCAGAGGGCGACAAGGGGGGAGAGGAGGAAGACCTGGGTCCAGAGGTCGTTGCGCGCCAGTTTGTCGAAGCTGCGATAGTCGGCGTTATGGAGCACAGCCGGCACGACGAGCAGCCAGCGCACGACGGCGGTGAAGAGCAGGGCGGCAGCGGCCCAAGCGGCCTGCAGGAGGTGGAGCGAGAAGCGACGACGCCAGAGGGCGAAGAGGGCGGCGAGGAGGGAGAGAGCGGCCACGCCCCAGGCATAGCGGGTGAGACGCAGGGCGCCGTGCCAGAGGCCGTCGAGAGTGAGCTGGCGGATATGGGCGTCGGAGAGGTTGAGGTGGAGGGCGAAGCGGACAGGCAGGGTGTAGGCGACGAGGACGGCGCCGAGGGCCAGGCCGAGGGCGGCGATGGCAAAGCGCAGACCGAGGGGGAGGCGGGCCTGGAGACGCCAGCAGCGGCCGATCAGACCGCTGAGGAGGCGGGCAAGCCGGAGGTGGAGCCATGTGACGGCGCTGCAGGCGAAGTCGAGCAGGCGCAGGCCGGGCGTCCGGCGTGGCGGGGCAGTGGTGTTATGAGGAGAGGGAGGCATGGAGGTGCCGCAGGATCAGAGCTGGAGGTCTTCGCCGAAGGTGAAGTCGGCTTTGGGGGGCAGGGGTTCGAGCTCGGGAGGCGTGACAGGGGCGGCGTCGAGGGTGTTGGTGTTGCCGGTGGCGGTCTCGGCAGTGCCGGCAGTGGCGTTATTGGCGGCGGCGGCAGCGACGGCGGCAGCGGCGGCGGCCTTCTCTTCGGCGGCAACGCGGCGCGCTTCGTCGTCGGCGGCACGCTGGCGGGCGGTCTTGATCTGGTTCATGACGGAGGGGGTGTGGAAGCCGTATTCGGCGCTGTGCAGCCCGAACTCGCCCCAGTCGCGGTAGAGACCGAAGGAGGTGACACCGATTAAGATGAGGTGGACGACCGTCGAGATTACGATAGCGAGGCCGAGGATGGAGTGGCGGATGCCGGCGAGGAGATCGTCGGGCTCGATGCCGGAGCGGTTGACTGGAGAGGTGGTGGAGGTGGTAGTCATGGGATTACTCCTGTATTGTAAAGAGAAAGCCTTGTGTGGTAGACGCAGGTAACACAGATAGCATCGTCACTCCTCCAGCTTTCCGGTGAGGATCAGTTTGGTGCCGGCTTCGCTGACGGCTTCAATTACGGGCATGAAGCTGCTGCGCGGCTGGGAGGCGTCGATACGCAGGTGGACCGGAGTGCCGGGCTGGCTCTCGGTGCGGAATTGCAGCAGTCCGACCAGCTCGGTGGGGGTGCAGATGGTGCCGTCGCACCAGAGAGTGCCATCCTGATCGAGAGTGACGGAGATTTGCGGGGCCTCTTGCACCTCGATGGAGCTGCTGGCGGCGTCGGTCAGTTCGATATTGGCCGACTTCATGAAGTTGGAGGCCAGCATGAAGAAGATGATCATCAGAAAGGCGATATCACCGAAGGAGGTGAGGGGGAGAACCAGATTGGCGCGTTTGCGTTTGCGAATCATCCGTGCCCCTTAATCGCTCAAAAGCGCCACGACACCGCCGGTCTCGGCGATGGTGGTGACAATCTGGAAGTAGCGTTCGTAATTGACATCTTCAGCGACCTCAAGCACGACCATGCGTCCCTTGGGTTCGAGCGTAGCGAACTCCTTGCGATAGAGGGTGGCGCGCAGTTCATTGAGGCTGACCTCGTGCTCGGCTCCTTCGCCCTCAGTATAGAGGATGCGGTCGGCGAGGAGGTTGACCGAAGGGGTGCGGGGAGATTCGCTCCCCTGGGGGGGCGTGGCGGCCGAGGGCATCTCCAGCGGACGCCCGAAGGGGCGCACCATGCTGGTGGTGAGGATGAAGAAGATAATCAACAGGAAGGCGATATCACCGAAGGAGGTGAGATCGAGGTCGATATCAGCCGAACGTTTGCGGGGGCTGCTCACGCTTCGCCAATAGCCTCCACGAGGTCGGAGATGGCACCTTCAATGGCCATGGTGTACTCTTCGGCCTTGCGCACGAAGATGTTGTAGGCGACGACACCGGGGGCCGCGATGAGGAGGCCGGCGGCGGTGGTGATGAGCGCCTCGGCGATACCGCCGGCGACGGCGCCGGGGTCGAGTCCGGCCGAAGAGGCCATGATGCCGAAGGAGCGGATCATGCCGGTGACGGTGCCGGTCATGCCGAGCAGCGGCGAGAGCGAAGCGATCAGGACGAGGACGTTGAGGCGCTTCTCAAGGCCGTGCATCGCCTTGGGGGCGTAGTCTTCCATCGTTTTGGAGACGACGACCTCACTCTCTTCGATCCCCTTGTTGCGGTCGCGCAGCTTGCTCAGGCGCTGGAGCCCGGCCAGCATGGTGGCAGCGACGGGACCGGTGGAGGCCTCGCAGATGTTGATGGCACGGGGCAGGTCGCCGCCGCTGACGGCGGTACGGACGTCACGGCGCAGCGCTTCATAGTCGATCGCGGCCGCGCGGAAGGCACGGGCGCGGTCGATGACCACGGCCAGCAGGCCGATGGAGCAGATCAGCAGTGGCAGCATCAACCAGCCGCCGTCGAGTAAATATCCCATCATCTCTCTAATTCTCCTCTATGTAGTGTGTTAATTGGTCAGACGTTGCAAAAAGGCGGCGGCCTGGGTGGCAGCTTGCCCGCCGGGGTACTCCTCGACGAGGCGCTGGAATTTGGCAACCGCAGCCTCGCGTTGTCCCATGCGGTGGTTGACGACGCCCCACTTGAGGAGCATCTCGTCGAGCCAGGGGGCATCGGGATAGTCCTGAAAGACGCGCTCCAGGGTCTCGACGCAGCGGGCGTAGTCGCGGGTGCCGATGTAGTAGTCGATCACGCGCTTGTAGGAGTCGCCGGCGTAGCCCGATTCGGGGTAGGCTTCGGCGCAGCGTTTGAAGGCGACCATGGCGGGGGCGAAGTCGGGGCGCTCACCGGGACGCAGGTTGAGCTTGATGCGCTGTTCGATCGCCTCGCCGATGCGATATTGGGCTTCGGCCTTGAGGGGCGAGGCGGGGAGCGAGAGAATGGCGTTGTAGACCTGAATGGCGGAGCTGATCGAGGTGTGGTCCTTCTTCTCCTGCATGCGGGCGTTGCCGATCTGCATGAAGGCGCGGTCGGCGAGGGTGGTATCGGGGTAGAGGCGGACGAGGGCGCGGCAGGTGGCGATCGCTTCGCCGAGATTGCCCTGGACGAGCTGCAGGTCCCACTTGACAGCGAAGGCCTCTTCGACGAGGCTGCGTTCCAGACTGAAGCGGGTGGCGAGGGCGATCAGCTCATCGATGCGCTGCAACCCCTCTTCGGCCTTGTCGAAGGCGTGGCTGTTGAGTCCGACCTCCTTGAAGATGTTGCCCCACTTGTGGAGCAACTGCGCTTCGAGGAGGAGCTTGCGCGCCTGGATGGCGGCATCGGAGGCGTGGGCGACGATGCTTTGCGGTTCGGTGCTGCCGCCGACGAGGACGACGACATCGGCCTGGCGCTCTTCAGCTTCGCGTCCGCGCAGGTGAGCCTGGTCGCGGTAGATGGCGACCAGTTTATCTTCAGGCTGGATGGCGATCTCGCCCGGTTCGAGTGTAACAGGGGGGGCATTGGTGGAGAGGTCGACAAGACGCGGCACAAAGCGGCCGACAAAGATACCGCTACGGGCTTCAGTCTCGATGAGGGAGACTTCGATCTGGCCACGTTCGAGCCAGGGGGCGTCGGGGGCAGGCGGCGGTGGAGCCGCCTCTTCGCTGCCGGGGGGGAGCTCGGGGCGTTCACGGTAGAGGGCCTTGACGACGACAGTGGCGCGGTCGCGCTCGGGAGTGGTGTCGAGATCGAGATCACGCAGGCGCAGGAAGGCGGGTTGGTCGGCAAAGACACCGCGCACACGCTGGCGCTGGGCGCCATCCATGAAGGCGAGGGCGGCGGTAGAGACGATGCGGGCCTGGGAGGATTTCAACTGGCGTACGGCGCCCGATTCGGTGTTCATGTCGAGGTAGTTGACGGTGATCTCCTCGGCTCCCTGGACGGTAAGTTTGCCATCAAAGGGTTTGGAGGGCTCGGTGACGGTCAGGACCGAGGCGAGGAAGTCGCCATCGCCGCGACCGAAGGGGATCAGGGTGGCCTTTTCGCGGTCGCCCGACTTGCTGAGCAGTTCGACCTCCGAGTGTTCGCCGAGGGCGGCAAGCACGGCGAGGTCTTTATCGGTGACATGGACGAAGATGCGCTGGCCGGCTTCGGCGAGGACGAAGGTGTTGGTGGAGTCGTCGGCCGGGACGGCGGTGCCGACCATCTCGAAGGCTTCGGCGGCGCGGGCCCAGCGCCCGGCTTCGAAGTGTATCTGGCCGATCGAGAAGAAGGCGTCGTTGGCGAAGATGCTGGTGGGGTAGTCCTGAGTCACGCGGCGCAGGATCATGGCGGCGTCACCGGTTTCACCGCGGGCGAGCTGGCAGTTGCCGAGGAGCAGCAGCGCTTCGGCCTGGGTTTCGCTATCTTCCGACTCAAAGGCATTGCGCAGCTCGGCGGCAGCCTGGTCGAAGCGGCGTTTGTCGGTGAGGTGGCGTCCCAGTTCGAGCTGGGCGCGGAAGCGCGAGGGGGCATCGGGGAACATGCGCGGCACGGCTTCGAGCATGCCGACGGCACGCTCCTCTTCGTTGTTGGCGAGCAGATCGACGGCGTTGCGCACCATACGGCGGGCACGGGCCTCGATCTGGGCGGGGGAACCGCCGCCGCCTTCGCCGTTAGTGGCGGGGGTCTCCTCCTGGGCCAGCGCCAGGGTGAGGGTGGTGACTGCGAGCAGGAGGGCAGTGGCAAACTTTTTCATGTCAATTCCTGTTACTTGCCTGTGAGAGAGCGACATCAACGGACCTCATGGATGACGGCGCCGCCGGTGGCGATGCCGAGACGTTCGAGCGCCTGGTGGGCCCAGGAGGATTCAGCGGTCTTCTTCCATTCGGGCTGCGAGAGGAGACGGCGGTAGAGGGCGATGGCGCGATCTTTTTCACCATCCTGTTCGCGGTATTGGGCCTGGGTCCAGGTGGCACGGGCGGCCTCGGAGGGGAAGATGCTGGCGAGCTCGGAGAGGGTGGTGTAGGCTTCACTCTTCTTGCCATCTTTACGATAACACTCCTGCAGCGCCCAGAGGGTGCCAGGCGGTTCGGCGATGTCGAGATAGAGGGGGATGGCCTTGTCGTATTGGCGGGTGTGGTCTTTGTGATACCAGGCGAGTGTTTTTTTGGCTTTGAGGATAACCTCGGGATCGGGCTGGGCCATGAGGGCTTCGAGAGCCAGCACGGCGGCGGCCTGTTCGTTGGCACGGCGTTCGATCTCATAGCTGAGCCAGAGGTTGGCAACCTGATCTTTAACATACTCCAGCAGGGTACGGGCCTCATCGTACATCTGGTAGTCGGCTAGCTGGATGCCAAACTGGCGGGCATATTTGGCACGGGTCTCTTCGTCGGGCGGCAGGGTCGTGAGGAGCTTGGTGACACGGGGCACCTGCTTGGCCCCCTCCTTGGCATCGAAATCACGCCAGAGGCGGAAGGCGGTGATGGCGTGGTCCCACTCGCGGTCGGCCTCGACAAAGAGGGGGCGGAGCGTCTCGTACCACTTGACCAGCTCGCCACGCCACTGGAGACGGCGCTCATTGCGCTCCTTCTCCTTGTCGAAGTAGCGGTCGTAGTACCAACCGCCCCAGAAGTGCCAGTTGCGATTGAGGAGCCAATCGACGTTTTTTTGCACCGTTTCGGCCTTTTTCTTGGCATCTTGTGGGCCGAACTCATCGAAGATCACCTCTTCGTAATCGGACCAGCGACCACGCAGCGACAGCGCCTGCGCGTAGTAATCGCGGATTTCACGATAGTCCTGGGAGGCCGATTTTTCGAACTCGGGGGTCATGGCCTCCTTCCAGTAGTCGAGAGCCTGGTCGGGTTTGCGGGTGCGCCAGGCGGCGAGGGCGAGTTTGTGGAGGGCGCGGGCGGCGAGGGGATGGCGCATGTGGACGGGGTCTTCGACCAGGGAGTGGAAGGTGTTGAGGGCGAGGCGTTCATCGCCGTTATCGAGCTGGGCTTCGCCGATATGGTAGAGGGCGGCGGTGGCGATCCAGTGTTCGTCGGCAAAGTAGTCGAGCAGCTCGGTGTAGGTGTTGATGGCGGCGTGGCGGTCGCGCGCTCCCTGGAGGGAGTAGCCCTGCATGAAGAGGACGTAGGCGGAGATAGCGTCGGAGGCCTCCAGTTCGTATTGGAGCTGGAACTTCTTGTATTCAGCGGCGGCGGCGCGGTAGAGCGGGACGAGGTCGTTGACAGGGCGACGCCGGTTTTCGGCCGTCTCGGCGCGTTGGTAGGCCTCCTGGGCGCGATCAAGGGCGGCACGTTGGCCGAAGTCGACGTTCTGGTAGATCCTGGCCGGCAGCTTCCAGCTCCAGTTGGCGAAGGCGGTGCCGGAGCCGGAGAGAAGTAACAGGCAAGAGGTGAAAAGTAACAGGTGACGTGACGCGGACATTAAACTATTCCAGCTTTTCGAAGATGGAGGACTCTTGCAGGAGGAGGCCGCGGGCACGGCGTGCCCACTCGGTTTCGGGGTACTCGAAGACGGTACGCTTGAGGTAGAGGTAGGCGCTCTCGTAGTTCTTGGCGCGTAGCGAGGCATCGCCGGCCCAGTAGAGGGACTGGGCGCGCAGGGCGGGACTGGCCGTCTCGCGGTAGGTCTCGACGAGGGTGTTGAGCGCTGCAACGGCGGCTTCATACTCCTCAATGATCAGAGTGGCGGGGTTGGGACCCTTGTTGCCGGCCTGACGGAAGTCGTGCTGCAGGCGCTCGGCCTCCTTCATGTGGCACTGGGCGCTCATGAAGAGGGCACGGTCGGCCTTCTCATGCGTGGGGAAGCGGCGCTGGAAACTGGCGTAGATGCGTCCGGCGGTATCGTAGCGTTGCTCCTGCTGGTAGTAGTAGGTGGCGAGGCGGATCGAGGCGTCGCCGACGAGGGGCGACTCGGGGAAGAGGTAGGTCATCTTGACATACTCTTCACTGGCGCGGTTGTAGTCGCCGAGCATCTCGAGGCAGAGGGCCTTGTGGTATTGGGCGCGGGCACCGAAGACGCTGTCGGGCCAGGTGCTGAGGATGGCGGAGAAGCGGGCCAACGCCTCGGTGAAGAGCGGCGCGGCGGCCTGCAGGTCGTCGGCCTCCTTCTGCTCCATGGCAAGCTCCTGGTAGAGGTTGGCGAGGAGGTATTCACCCTCAACGATGTGAGCCGTATCAGGATAGTTGCGCAACGCCTCTTCGAGGATGAATTTGCCCTGCTCGATCGCCTCGGCGCTGCGTTCGGGCTGCTTGAGGCGGCGGTGCTCCTTGGCTGTTTCGAAGAGGCATTCGGCGAGGCGGAACTGAACCAGGACGGCCATGTCGCTATCGCGGAAACGCTTGCTGAAGAGGCGCACGCTGCCGTCGGAGCCCTTGTGAACCTGGCCGATCACCTCGATGGGGCCGGGCTCGGTGCCGGGCAGGGTGACTTGGTCGAAGTAGCGGAAGCGGACTTTATCGCCGTAGCGGACGGCGAGGCGGTCGTCGAGTTCAGCGCCGGCGGCGGCGACGCCACCGGTGGCCACGGCCGGAATCTGCTCGTCAGGCCCGAAGATAACGGGGCGCAGGGTACCGCTGAAGATACCGGAGTGGGGCAGCGTCTCGCGCAGCGTCAGGCGGCGCGTATGGCCCTGGGCCATGGCGGTGACTTCGACCTCGATCTCGTCATGTTCGGGGCCGCTGTCGCGGTCGGCATCTTCGACGCGAATGAAGAAGCGTTCACCGACGTGGGCGGCGAGGCGCTCGGCCGAGTAGGTGCTGTCCATCAACGAGAGGCGGGCGTTGGAGACGAGCTTGAGGGTGCGCTCAAGCTGGATGGAGCCGTCGTCGTCGAGGAGGCGCATGCGGATCGTATCGGCGCCGTTGACGGAGAGTTCGGGCGGGGCGTCGTCGTCGAGATCACGGGTGGGATCGGGCGGCCCGAGGCGCAGGCGGATAAGGCCAAAGAAGTTGCCGCTGGAGCCGCTCTCACGCAGACCGCGGGTGGCAATGGCAGAGCGGAAGCCGGGGAAGCCGGGGCTGAGGCTGAGGGGCATCTGGACGACTTCAGGTTCACGACCTTCAGCGTCGGCCGCCTGGAGCTCACTGCCGGCGGCAACCTCGAGGTAGAGGAGACTGGCGGCGTGGCGGGCGCGGGCCGGATCGCTGATCTGCACGGGGATGGGGACGGCCACGTTGACGGGGACCGGGTTGGAGATCGAGGCCCGCATCTCATCCTCGGACATGGCGACGGCGACGGGCTGGTCGCGGTAGAGAACCTTGACATTCTCATTGCCGGGGCGGCGGCGAATCTGTTCGAGGCGCAGCTTGGCGTCCTGGCTGGTATCCTCCTCGCGCTCGATGCGGGCGTGGTAGAGGGTGAGGAGCGGCTGCGATGCCTGGGCTGCCTGGACGTGGGCCAAACGCTCAATGGGGACGCCGGGGCGGGTGTTTTCACGGTCATAATAGGCCATCGTGATCACGTCGCCGGGGGCGATGGGCAGGGCGTTGGCGGGAGGATCGGCGGTGTCGGCGGCGACGGTGCGCAAGAGACCGAGGAATTGTCCGCCGTGGATGCCATCGGTATCATTTATGAAGTATTCACGGCCATGCATATCGAAGCGCCGCCGCTGCTCCAGCAGTTCGAGAGTACGCGACTGGCCGGAGCGGGTGGTGATCTTGACCTTGATGCGGTCGGCCTCGGGGGTCAGGTCGGCGTCGGGATCGAGGACGCTGACGACGAGGGTGTCGCCGGGGATGAAGCGGTAGGCCTGATGGAGGTAGATCTCACGTCCGTAGCGGGTTTCACGGATATCTTCGAAGCAGAACTTGACCTCGGCATCGTTGAAGGAGGAGCGCAGGGTACGCTGCAGGACGCGGCGTTCGCCGCTCGAGGTGATGTCGTCGGTATAGGTGACGAAGATCTGGTCGCCGGGGGCGACTTCGAGGGTCTCGTTATGCAGGGCGTCGCTGTAGTCGCTCTCGACCGGAATGACGAGTTTGCCGGCAGCGTCCTGCACATAGAGTTTGCTGACGCTCAACTCACGGCCGGTGTAGTCGACAAACTCCCAACGCAGTGAACGGAGGCGCTCGGGCACCGCAAAGCTGGCGGTGAAGCCGTTCTTGTCGCGCTTGATTTCGGCGCGGTCTTTGAGGAAGTCGACCAGGGCCGGGACCTGTGTGGGGTCGAACCAGGCGAGGGGCAGCGGTGCGGCCCGATTGCCTTCCGGCTCATAACGGAGCTCGAAGGCATCTTCGGGGAACTCGGCGCTGACGAAGAGCTCCAGGCGGTGCGGTCCGGGGGTGACATCGAGGAGGATGGGGCGGCGATGCAGGCTGTTGCCCTGTCCGGAGAAGACGGTAACGCCGTCGATGGCGATCGCCATCCAGAGTCCGGCGAGCGTGCGGCCCTTGGTGTTGAGGGCTTCGAGACGCAGGCGCAGCAGGGTTTCACCTTCGGGGAGGGCAAAGGCGCCGCTGATGAGGGCGTTCTGGGTGACATCGCGCTTGGGTTGAATGGAGGTAAAGAGGAGGTTGGTAATCGCCTTGGCAGCCGGAGCCTGGTTGCCGGCAAAGAGGGAACGGATGGCAGCCTCCTGGTTGAGTTTGCGTCCAGTAGCCTGCTGGATGCGCAGACCGTAACGCTGCGAAAGGTCGCCGACGGGGAGGCTGCCGAGGACGACGGTCTCATCGGCCAGGCGTCCGGTGAGGCGGATGGCGCGGACGGAGTCGGGCTCGGGCATCATCAGGGCGACATTGCTGACAGAGTGTGAGCCCATGGTATCGACTTCGATCCACTTGCCGGCGGCGGAGTCGGGCACACTGCGCCAGAGTCCCTGGCGGGTGGAGTTGATGGTATCACCGACGTTGAAGCCGACGGCGGTATCGGAGGCGGCGGCGCGGGGTGGCGGCAGGGCGGTGGGGATGGTGCCGCGGAAGACGCCGCTGAAGGGTTCGGTCTCTTCGAGCCGGATGCTTTCAAGCGCATCGCCCGAGGTGGTGCGGGCCGTGACGTGGACGGCGTTGGGCGTATCCGGCGAGATGCTGCGGTCGCGGTCGCGCACGACGACGTAGATGGGGTTGCCGGGGCGCAGGCTGCTGGCGAGGTCGCTGGCGCCGCGCAGACGGCTATCGCTCTCGCTGGTGTTGACGAGGAGCTGCTCCAGCTCGGCCTCGGGGCGGCCATCTTCGGCCTGGGGGGCGCCGGCGCCGATGGCGAGACGCGCATCGTCGACGACGCGCAGCTCCTTGGGCGGCGTCCGGGCGAGGCCGCGCAGGCGCAGGAACTCGGGATCGACGACGTAGCTGACGGTCTCATCGCCGCGCAATTCGAGGACGCGGTTGGTGGGGGTGGCGAGGCCGAGGCGGGTATCGATGACGCCGCGGAAGAGGAAGGGATCACGCGTGGAGGGGTAGAGGGCGATCGTTTCGGCATCGCGCCCCTTGGAGGTGGTCACGAGGACGGGGATGCTGCTGCCGCCACCGGCGACGCCGAGGTTGCGGTCCTGCACGGTGATGGTGAGCTGCTGGCCGGGGCGGATCAGGGTGCGGTCGCTGAGGTCGCCGACGAGGACGGCGGTATCATCGACCTCATAGTTGGTGGCGAGCTTCCAGGCACCGTGCAGCAGGCGCGCCTCGGTGTGGGTGAAGTCGAGCATGAAGACATTTTCGAGCTGTTTGCGGGCCTCTTCGTACTCCTTGCGGTCGAAGGCGATGCGGGCCTGGAAATAGTGGGCCTGGGCCTGGATTTCGACATCGGCCTGCGACATCCAGTATTCGATGACGGCTTCGGCAGCGCTGGCGTTGCCGATCTCGATCATGAGGTCGACGTCGCGGAACATGGCGTGGCGGGCGGCGCGCGTTTTGCGATAGCTGTTGTTGTTGCGCAGCGTCTGGTATTCGAGACGGGCGGCTTCGTAGTTGCGCTGGTCGCGGAAACACTCGGCGCGGGTCAGCATCATGGCGGCGGCCAGCTCGGGCGTCAGCGAGGACTCACGGGCGAGGAGCTGGTCGGCAATCGAGCGGGCGCGCAGCAGCAGGGAGTCGTTGGCACCACGGGCGCGGCGCAACTGTTCGACGCCCCAGATGACAAAGTCGGGCGGCAGCTTGAGGGCTTCGCGCTCGAAGGGGCCCATCGCCTTGCGCAGCAGGGTCCAGGCCTGCTCGGGGTTGTTGCGCTCCAACTCGTCGGCGGCGACATAGAGGGGATAGGTGGGGTCGTTTTCGGGGACGGGGTAGATGCCCGGCATGTGCGTGCCGGCCTCGGCGCGCAGGCGGGTCAGGCTGGAGGCAAGGTTACCCTCGGCCGTGACCGAGCTGGTAATGATGTGGATCGGCTCCCAATAGCCGGCGGTGCGCGCCTTTTCGAGTAGTTGCAAGAGAACGGTACCGTTGGGGTCGACATTGTGCTGATAGGAGGTGCCCACCAGGCGAGCCAGGGCTGCGGCATCGGCACGAGCGCCATTCTCAATGGCACCGGCCAGAGCCTCGCGCGCGATGATGTGGATACGGTAGTTTTCGGTGCCCCAGGGCATGCCGTGGGCGACATGAAGCGCAATAAGGCGCGCAGTCTCGTTGGCAACACTCTTGAGATCGTCACTCTGCTTGGTGCGGCGCAACATATTGACGGTGCGGTCGAGCACCAGCCAGGTAGAGAAGGGGCGCACCAGGGCGCTCTGCTTGTAGGGCACCGCCTTGAGGGCGGGGTTGAGCTCGTCGCGCAACAGGGCGCCGCACTCGTACTTGCCGGGCTCCTCGCCATCCTCCTCCTGATTGATCAGCCAGCCCTGGATCTGGGCTTGGGCGCCGAGCAGTTTGATGATGTCACCGGCGCGGGTGGCCGGGTCGCTCTTGCGGGCCGCGGCGAGGTAGCGCTGCAGGCCCTCATCGAGTTTGCCGGCATTGGCATAGACGCCGAGAAGCTGGCGGCGGGTGTTGAAGGTGCCGGCACGCTGGCCGAAGATGGCGTCGGCCAGAAGATCGAGGGGAAACTGGGCAGCAAAGCTGTTGGTCGGGGCCAGCAGTTGCATGGTGCGCAGGGCGCGATCGAGATTGCCGGGCGACATCGTCTCCGGCGGCTGCGCCTTGAAGAGGGCGGCGATTTCACGCGCCTGTATCTGCATCGGCCAGCGGTCGCAGTTGCCGAGGACGTGATGGGCGGCGTTGTCGGGCGTCATCCGGCCATAATATTCGGTCAGAGGGGTCGTGGTGTTGCCTTTGTCGATCCAGGTGTCACGCACGTCATCGGCACGCTCGGGGAGGGCTTTGACAAAGGCCGTGATGGCGATGAGCACGTTGGTGTTGTTCTGGCTGTGGTTGGCGAAGTGGCGCAGCGAGTTCCAACTGTTCAAAGGGGCTTTGGATCCCAGCTTGGGAGCCATGAGGCGCACAAACTCGCCGCAGTCGGGCCGGCTGCCCTGCACCAGTTCGCTGTAACGATCGCGCAACGAGCCGAAGACGGCCGAGGCTTGCGGCTCTTTGGGGTCGGGCCAGGTGCCTTTGAAGGCGGCGATACCCTGGGCGGCCAGCGTGTGGACCTCGGCAGGAACCGCATTCTGGGGGCCGGGCTTGAGTGCGTGGAGGGCGACACAGGCGGCAATCAGGGGATCACTGCCCTTGGCCTCGGGCACGACGCTTTTAGCAAACTGGAGGAAGATTTCGTTCTCTTTAAGCGGATTGTGGGGCCAGTCGATGAGGCGCTGCCAAGCGGGCGTGTAGCCGGTGCGGGCAAAGAGAGTTTGCAGCGTCTTGACGCGTTCGCCGGCCGAGAGGGCTTCACAGCCGAGGAGGTGGCGCGCGACGTTATCGG
Source organism: uncultured Lentisphaerales bacterium (assembly GCA_964599645.1). Classification (GTDB taxonomy): domain Bacteria; phylum Verrucomicrobiota; class Kiritimatiellia; order RFP12; family JAAYLN01; genus JAAYLN01. Next base: position 26,558 of record CAZRGQ010000012.1, read on the forward strand.
CCTCGAAGTTGATGGGATAGGTGAGGACATGCTCCGAAACGATCTCCTTGACGAGACCACCGTCCCCCAGCTCGGAGATGTAGCCGACAGCGAGCCAGCGGATGTCGAGGCGGCCGGGGGTTTTGGCAAAGAGGGCGCGGGTGGGGCCGAGGTCTTTGGTTTTGCGGGCCTGTTCGGCGAGGTCGGGCCAGACGAGGCTGCGGGCATCAAAGGCTTGTGCGAAGGTCTCCTTCAGCTTGGCGGTCTCATCATCGCTCCAGACCTTGCGGGTGATGCTCTCGGCAGCCAGATGGCGGATTTCGTCGAGGCGGGTCCAGTAGCCCTGCACCAGCTTGCCATAGAGCGGGGCCATGTAGCCCGGTTTCAGCAGTTGGCCGACGGCGAAGGTTTCGGGGGCGCGGACGATCGCCTCGTAGAGGACTTTGAGGTAGTCGGGCTCGGCAGCGGCGCTGCAGAGCGGCTCGAGTTGCAGCAGTTTCTGACCGGTGGCGCGGCGCAGCGCCTCGTCCTTGATGGAGTCCAAGTTGCTGATGCGCTGGAAGATATAGAGCGGTACAAGCTGTTTGTGGCGCTGGCAGAAGTCGACCAGCAGGGGGGCGTTCCACTCGTTAAAGCGCGACATCAGGCCGACGTAGAGCGCCTGGTCGAGCTGCGGATAACGGCCCAGCACCTCAATCAACTCCCCTTGCAGGCCGGTGATGTTGTTGTTGGCCATTGCGCCGACATCTTCCAGCAGGCGGATACGGTGCGGCGCAGCGGAAAACTTGGCGAAGAGCGAGTTGAGTTGCTTGACATATTCGGGCACCTGTTTGGCCTCACGCATCTGCTGCAGCATCTGCAGGCCGAGCTCAAAGTTGGCTTCGCTGGCGGGCACGCTGGCGATATAACGGGCAAAGAGGTCGGCGTCGCCGCCATCACGGCAGAGGTAGAGGAGGGCACGTTCAACCTGCTCGTTCCAGCCGTTTTCATGGCGCAGAAAGTAGTGAAGACGTTCGCGGCGCAGACTGTTCTTGTTGAGCTGGCCTGCCACCTCAGCCGCCTGAAAGGCGATATTGGGCGGCAATCCCCCCCCCTTTTCGAGCAGCGCATTGATGCGGCGCTCAGCCGTATAGGGACGCCCGGCGGCCATAGCCGCCTCAAAGGAGAGGAGCAGTACCTCGTTGGGCACCGGACGGCGTTCGAGCAGTTGCCCCAGTTTGGCATCAACTTCGCCCGGCTTGCCCGCCTTGAGCGCCGCCTGCGCCTCTTCGAGCGGTCCGGCCTGCAGTGCCAGCGGCAGCAGCACCAACAGCGTCACAACGCCTGTCAGTCGCTTAATCAGCATCTCGGTACGTTCCATGTCAGAATCTCCAGCAAAAAAAGACTTAAGAGCAGAAAGCATGCCAAAATCGCGCCTGCAAGGGCGACATTTGGAGCGACGAAGTGGCTGGCGGCAGGATGGCGCAGCTCAACTGATCTGGCCGATGGCACGCAGCAGGCTCAGGAATTCGGGGGCCTTCACATCCATCGGCTTGCCGCCTTTGATGCGTTTGAAGTCGATAATGGCAAGGCGCCCGCCACGATCCTCGTCGTAACCGGCGACGCCGCTGACGCCTTTGAGGGCGCTGGCGACGGCCTTGCGAGCCGAGGCGGCGATCAGCTTGAGGTCGGCCTCGTTGGCGGCGGCGGCACGGCTGTAGTAGCCGCTCTTCTGAACCAACGTCTTCTCGGCGCCGAGCATCTCGGCAAACTGTTTGGCAAACCAGCCGCCGACGTTGACCTTGTCGAGGCGCGGATGGCCGAAGGCGTCGCGTGGCACGGTGGCGCCACTGGCGCTGAGTTCGCGGATGATCTCGTCGACGCAGGCACCCTCGGAGACGAAGATATTGACGGTATCTTCGGTATCCATGATCTGGCGCAGCCGTTTGGCCTCTTGGGCAGCGTTAAAGGCCATTTCTGGGACGTAGACGGCATGGAGGTCGCGCTGACTGCGGCGCAGCCCGAGGCCGGGGACAAAGGGTTGGGCCTTGAGCAGCTTGCGGTAGGCGATGGCGGTGGCAGCAGTGAGCCAGCCGCAGTTGCGCCCCATCACCTCATGGATGATCAACATGCGCGAGTTGGCGCTATGTTCGGCTACGACGTTGCGGAAGAAAAGCGCCCCCTCCTCGGCGGCGGTCCAGGCGCCGAGGCTCTGTTTGATCGGGTAGACGTCGTTATCGATCGTCTTGGGGAGGCCGACGACGGTGAGGTTGTAGTCGTTCTTTTCCAGATAGGCGGCGAGGTCGGCTGCAGCGGTGTTGGTGTCGTCGCCACCGATGGTGTGGAGCACATCGACGCCATCTTTAACGAGCTGGTCGGCCGCGACCTGCTGCGGGTCGGCCCCTTTGGCGACGAGACCGCGCTTGACGCAGTCCTCTTTATTGGTGAGTTTGACGCGGCTGTTGCCGATCGGACTGCCGCCGAACTGGAGCAGGTTGAGCGCCTGGCGGCGCACGGCCGGGGTTACGCGCAGGCTCTCGCCCTTGAGCAGGCCGGCGTAGCCGCCGAGGTAGCAGATGATTTCGACCTTGGGGTCGCTCTTGGTATAGGTGTCGATCAGGTAGCCGATGGCGGCGCTGAGGCATGGTGCCAGTCCGCCGGCGGTCAGGATTCCAACTTTTCTTACTTGCTTGGCCATGGTTACTCCGGTCATCAGGTGGTGCTGTTGGTTAGAAAAAGATGTCGAACTGGTTATTTTAGGCTCTATGACGCGCAATGGCAATGATAAATCTCTTCTCTTGGAGATTGACACAAGGCCTGAAAGTATCTACATTCAGACCAGCGAGAGAGGTCATGATTTTATCCGGCACACTTTTACCCGCCTTCAATCCCGGCAACTGGCCTACGCTCGGGATCGGTACGCTATTGCACCTGCTGCTGGCAGTGAGCGTCACCCTGCACACCCTGCGCGAACCGCGTGAGCCACGCTCATCGCTCTTCTGGATCTACCTCGCCTGGGCCATTCCCTTTCTCGGCTCCCTCGCCTATCTCGCCTTTGGCGTCAACCGCCTTCCCGTCAAGGGGTGGCAGAAGCAACACTCCGATGAGACCTTTCTCGAAGCCCGCCGCGACCGTGAGGCCGCTTCGCACCCCCTCGCCTATTGGCGCGGCCTGCAGAAGGCCCTCTACACCAAACCGGAGCACCATGCCGATGCCGCCTTGAACCGCATCCTCAACCGCCTCCATCCCGGCCACCCCCTCCTCGGCGGCAATGAGGTCGCGATCCATACCGATGGCCCCGAGGCCTATCCCGCCATGCTGGCTGCGATCGACTCCGCCCGCCACCATATCCACCTCCAGAGCTATATCATCGATAACGACGCTATCGGACGCCTCTTTCTGGAGCGCCTCGCCGCCCGCGCCCGCGCCGGCGTCACCGTCCGCCTCCTCTACGACGACTTCGGCTCCAGCAAGGCGCGCTTTACCGGCCTCTTCCACCGCTACCGCCGCACCCCCAACCTGCGGATCGTCGGCTTCTCGCAGGTGAACCCGATCAAGCGCCAATTCCAGCTCAACCTGCGCAACCACCGCAAACTCCTGATCGTCGACGGCGCGCTCGGTTTCACCGGCGGCATGAATCTGCGCGGCGTCCACGGTATCGATCCCGGCGATCCCGAGGTGGTGCGCGACTACCACTTCACCCTGCACGGCCCGATCGTCCTCGAACTCCAGTACACCTTTCTGCGCGACTGGTACTACATGACCGACGAGGATGCCGACACCCTCCTCTCGCAAGCACACTTTCCCCAGATCGAGGCGGCCGGCAAGAGCGCCATACGCATCGTCAACGCCGGCCCCACCTCTGAGCGCGAGGCTCTCTGCGACGTCAACTTCGCCATGATCGAACAGGCTGAGTCGCAGATTCTCCTCGGCACCCCCTACTTCGTACCGCCCGACGACATGCGCCGGGCGCTGCGCGTGGCGGCGCTGCGTGGCGTCGATGTGCGCCTGCTCCTGCCGGAACGCACCAACCACACCTCCACCACCTATGCGGCCCGCGCCTGCTATGAAGAGATGCTGACTGCCGGTGTCAGCATCTACCTGCGGCGTCCCCCCTTCATGCACAGCAAGTTTCTCATGATCGACAGTCGCACCGCCATGATCGGCACGGCCAACTTCGACAACCGCAGCCTCAAACTCAACTATGAGACCAATCTGATCGTCTTCGATGAGGCCTTTGCCAACCGTTTTAAAGCGCGCATTCTGGGCGACTTCGCCCTTGCCGACAAGCTCTCGCTCTCAACCTGGCGGCGGCGGAGCCGCTCACAACGCCTCATCGAGAACCTCTTCAACCTCGCCAGCCCCGCCCTCTGAGCGGCAGGGGCAGGCGCGCCGTTCACGCCCCGGTCAGCATGTCGTGCAGGTAGAGGAGCGTCATCAGCCGGGTATCGAGCAGGTGGCCAGCGCGGTAGGAGACGGCCGTACCGACAAAGCGTCCCTTGTCGATCAGGGCGATGGCGGCCAGCAGGTCGAGCGTGGCACGATGCCATACCGGCTCAAGCGAGCGTCCGTTGTGCAGCAAGAGTGGCGGATTGAGATACTTTTTGCGTCCGTGAATCAGAATGTTGCGCGTGGTATAGCCGAGGTTGCGGGTGTCGGCAAAGAGGATACCCACCGTTTTGGAGAGGTGATACTGCTTGGTGGTGGCATTGGTGCGCGCCGCGGCTCCGTGGAGAAAGGTCTCGCGGTTGACGTCGAAGAGAATCCGCTGCCGGCCGATCACCGAGGCGAAGTCGATGGCACAATCAACCCGCAACTTGCGCACTCCCGGCGCTGCCGGCAGCAGCGTCAGGCAGTCGCCCCGCTCACCGGTTATGGTCACCGGCTCCTTCACCGTCACATAGCTGGCTGGCGTCTCGCTCACCACCGTGCCGGCTCCGGCCAGAGCCTCGACCAGGTCGAGACTGCTGCGCTCGAAGAGCGGCGGATCGCCGGAGTCGGTCTCGATCAGCAGGTCGTCGATACCGCAACCCATGCGCAGCGCCACGATATGCTCCACCATGCGCAGGTAGTTGTGCGGTGAGCCGCTGCGCAAGACGATGTTGCGGTGCGCCGTCCAGATGTTGCGTGCCGAGACGAGGATCGGCAACTGCTCCGGCTGATCGAGCCGCTTGATCCACCATCCGGGTCTGCTGCTTGGTTTGAAGGTGAGTGTGCGCCGGGCCCGGCGCGAAAAGGTGCCGGGACCGGTTACCGCCACCGCTTTGGCGATGGTTGTACGAAAGGCGGCAAAGCCGTCGTCGTTGCCATCGTTGATGCGGCTATCGTCAACGGCTTGCGCCACCAGACGCTCATGACACTCTTTGGCCAAGTCGGCAGAACCTGCCAACATGCGCCCGATCGGGTAGTTATGCTGCACACTTCACCTCCGATAGCGCTGTGGCGGTTCTCCGCCGGATCAGCGGCTGTTAAACTTCTCCATCTCGACCACACGCCCCTTGCGCCGCGACTCTTCGGCGGCAAAGACCGTCATGTGCGACTCCAGGGTAGCATCAGGGCCGGAGAGGATGCGCGAACGGTCGCCCGTCGCTACGGCGTGGATAAAGGCATCCATGATGCCACCGTCGCCGCCGCCGTGGCCGCCGAGGATACTGGCGTCGCTGGCAGCGGTATCGATCTCGTGCCACTCGCCCGTGACAAAGTCGAAGTGGCGGATCAGCGAGCTGTCGTTCGTCTCGATATAACCGAGCGTGCCGCCGATGCGCGTCTTGCGCCCGCCGCCGGGATTGAAGGCCGACATCGTAAAACTGGCCGTTGTGCCATCGGCATACTGCAGCCCCACCACCTGATTATCGACCACATCGTTGTCGCAGGCATAGACGCAGCGGCCGTAGGGCCCCTCACGCAGCGCCTTCTCCAGCGTCTCAGCCGTCATCTCGGGGTCGGCCACATCGAGCGGCCAGCCCAACTCGCCCCGCTCCAGCCTGCCGAAGTAGAAGCGTTTGGCCGAATAGGCGCAGCTATCGGCAAACTTGCACTCCATGCAGCGATCGGCTGCCCCGGCCGGCTGCTCCGACTTGCGGAAGTGGCGCAGCGAACCGAACGAAGAGGTCCGTACGCACGGCTTCTCCATAATGTAGCTGAGCCAGTCGATATCGTGGCAGCTCTTGGCCAGCAGCATGAAGGAGGTCTCCTTCTCGTTGCGCCAGTTGCCGCGCACAAAGGAGTGGGCCTGATGCCAGAAGCCGACCGGTTCAAAGTGTTCGATATTGACGATCTCGCCGATCAGGCCATCGGTCAGCATCTTCTTGAGCGCCTGCGTGTAGCGGGTATAACGCATCACGTGGCAGACGGCAAAGGGGACATCATACTCCTTGGCGATCTTGACGATGTTGCGGCAGGCCCGCACCGTCGGTGCCATCGGCTTCTCCAGCAGAATCGCATAGCCGAGCTTGGCAAAGGCCTCCATCGGCTTCTCATGCATCGCATCCTGGGTGCAGATCAGGACGGCATCGGCCAGCTTCGGCTGCTTGGCCAGCGCCTGCCAGGTGCGAAAGGTCCTCTCACGCGGGATGTCGTGGGCACGAACCATCCGCTTGCGGTGAAAGGTGCGCGGCTCCGCCACGCCCACCACGCGCGCCTTGTCGGGGCACTTGGTGGCATAGTTGGCATAACCCCAGCCGCGTCCGCCCGCGCCGACGATAATCATGGTAACAGGTTTCAATTCGCTCTCTCCCGATCTGTTGCTTGGTACTGATCTTGACGGCAGAGGTTCGCAGCAACCCGAACTTCCACCTCCCGGCCTCAATGCGCCGGGCAATCCCCTGCGCATCGTGGCAAGATACCAAAGTGCGGCGGCTTTAGCCAATTGCTTTTTTATGGTGCTTGAGCCGCCTGGGGCATCAATGGTACCATTGTGACATGAAAGTAGATAAATCCAACCTAAAATCACCCCCTGCGGCTCATGCTCCTGAAGCCGCCTTGATCGTCTTTGCCCGTGACAACCTCTGGAGCAGCCTGCAGAGCATTGTCTGGTGCCAACGGACGCGCCGGCTCGACAGCCTCTTTGTCTACCACACCGCCACCAGTGGCGTAGCAGCCGAGCAGTTGCGTCGCTACTGCAGCAAGGCGTGGCCGGCGCTGAAGGTGGTGGTGGCCGGCGAGCCCGGCAGCGAAGAGCCGGAGCAGGTGATGGCACGCCTGCGCGATTGGCGCGCCTTCCGCCCCAATATCACCGACTGGACACTCGATGCCAGCGGTGCCAGCGCCACCATGCTGGCAGCGGTCTCGCGCGCCGGCGCAGAGGAGCCCGCCTGGCTGATCATCACCGCCACGCCCGAAGGCCGCTGGCAGCGCTGGTGCAGCGCCTCCGGCGGACGGCTGGTGCCTGCTGCGGCGGAGTCGTTGCCGCAAGCCAATGAGGCCGACCACCTGGAGCTCCTGCACCTGCTGCCGGCCCTCTCGACTGTCGGCACGGTCGAGCCGCTCTGGCGCGAGAGCCGCGCGGCGCAGCCGCTCGATGCCGCGCAACTGGCCGCCATCGTGGCTGCCGGTCATGAGACCAACTGGGAGTGGCACCAGATGGCGCAACGCGCCCTGGGCAGCCCGCCCCACGCTACCTGGGATTTTGAAGACTTTATCGCGGCCACGCTGCTCCACCTTGGAACCGGCTCCACCCGTGTGCGACTGCCGTTGCAGTTGCAGGAGCGGCCGCCCGGCACACAGGTGATCGACGTCGTGACGCTCTGCAATGGCAAACTCTGGCTGATCGACTGCCAGCGCCGGGTCGAACCGGAGCCGCCGCTCGCCTGCGACAACCGCCTCTGGCTGGGACTGCAGGCGCAACGGCTGGTGATCCGGCCTGAACGCTGCGGCAGCGAGTCGGAGCTGCTGCTGCAGAGTCACGACTGCCAACTGCTGGATGGCACCGCCTGCCGCAAACTCTTTACCCGCCTGGGAGCGGCGCTGGGACTGGCTGTGCCGGAGACGCTGCGCCGCCTGGAGCGGGAGAGCCTGGCGATCGATGTGACCCGCCGCCCGCTCTTCTCGCCGGCGACACCGGCGCAACAGTTCAGCGATGCGATGCGTCTGGCCACCACCGTCTACGATCTGCCGCGTGGCGCTGCCGCCGAGGCAGAAGGCACGCCGCCCTGGTTGGCGGCCCGTGCAGCCGACGACCTCTGGTACTTCAGCGGCAGCCTGCCGCAACCGGGACGCCCCGAAGAGCTGCGGCGGCGCCTCACGGCGCGTCTCGACTCCAGTCAGCTCGAACTTACCGTCGTCTTCTTTGAAGTCTCCCGCAAACCGCTCGAGTGGCGCGCTCTGGTACGCTGCCCGGCAACGGCGGTGGGGCGGCTCGTCAAGTGGCTGGCACGCTGGCGCAACGTGCCGCTGATCACCTGAAACAGCAGCAACGGCTGCGGAGAGATTTTTACCATGTCAGAACTACTCAAAACCATCGTGGCGCTTTCGCATGAGTTCGGCACCGCCGACTACGTCCTGGCAGGTGGCGGCAACAGCTCCTGCAAAGATGCCGCCACCCTCTGGATCAAGCCCTCCGGCACCACCCTGGCCGGCCTGACGGCGGAGAACCTGGTGGCGCTGGAGCGGAGCAGCCTGGCCCGACTCTACGAGCTGACGCCACCGGACGATGTCACGGCTCGCGAAGCGCTGGTACAGCAGATCATGGCGGCGGCCGTGAAGCCGGAACGCCCCGGACGCGCCTCGGTAGAGGCTCCGGTACACGACTCTTTCGAGGCGCGCTACGTGCTCCACACCCACCCCACCCTCGTCAACGGACTAACCTGCGCCCTCGGCGGCGCAGCGGCCGCGCAGCGCCTCTTTCCCGACTCGCTCTGGCTCGACTATTGCGATCCCGGCTACAGCCTCAGCCTCAAGGTGCGCCAGGCGCTGACCGACTACCGCCGGCAACATGGCGGCCGGGAGCCGCGCCTGATGTGGCTGGCGAATCACGGACTCTTTGTAGCGGGTGATGAGGCTGCTGACATCCGCGCCGCCTACTATCTGGTGATGGAGCGGCTGCAGCAGGAGTATGCCGCCGCCGGCGTGATGCTCCCGCTTGAGAGCGCCACCACCCCCGACAGCGCCACTACCGCCACGACGATAGCGCTGCTGCAAGACGAACTCGGCACGGCAGCAGACGCCATTGAGGTGGCCCCTCCCCTCGTCTGTGCCGCCGGTCCGCTGACCCCCGACCATATCGTCTATGCCAAATCTTACGTCTACGACGGAGTGGTAAGCGCCGCCGGTTTGGCCGCCTTCAGAGAGCGCCGCGGCTATGCGCCACGCCTGGTCTCGACCCCCGCAGCGCTCTACGCCTGCGGCATCAATCAGGCAGCAGCCCGGCGCGCACTCGAATTCGGAGCGGATGGCGCCCGCGTCTGCCGTCTGGCACGCGCCTTCGGCGGTGTAATCTACCTGAGCGACGCCGCCCGCAACTTTATTGAGAGCTGGGAGGTGGAGTCGTACCGCGCCAAACAGCTATGAGAAGAGCGCTGGACAACAGGGGAGCTAAATTGCTAGCATAGCCTTTTAATTCACCTTGCAGAGAGGATAACGGATGGCAATTGCAACACTCATTTCAACGCTGATTTCGCAGCTCAATGTCAACGAGACACAGGCCAAGGGAGGTGCCGGGCTGCTCTTCGGTCTGGTAAAGGAGCGTCTCGGGGGCGACTTCTCCAGCATTGCCAGCGCTTTGCCGGGGGTCAATGAGTTGATCGCAGCAGCACCGCAGGCGGGCGGCATTGGCAAACTGGCCGGTGGCCTCTTGGGCGCCATCGGTGGTGAGAAGGCGCAGGGGTTGGCAGGGTTGGCCAGCCTGGCGGGCGGCTTTTCACAGTTGAAGCTCGATCCCGGCATCGCCACCAAGTTTATCCCGTTGATTGCCGACTTTGCTAAGGGGCAGGGGGGGCAGGAGATTGCCAGTCTGATCACCAAGTCGCTCTCTCAGGCGTAGCAACCGGCCGGAAACTATGCAGCGTATTCTGCTGATCGCCTCGCAACCCTACTTTGAGTGGCGTGGCTCGCCGATAAGGCTCGGTTTCGACCTGCAGGCTTTGACGCAGCTCGGCTATCAGGTCGACTTTCTGACGCTGCCGCTCGGCAACGAGCGGCAGCATGAGAACGTCAGGATCATCCGGGCACCCAACCTGCTGCTGGTGAGCAGGATTTCGATCGGGCCTTCACTGGCCAAGCTCGGCTTCGACTTTATCATGTTGTGGATGGGGTTGGGGCTGGTCATGCGTCACCGTTATGCGGTGATCCACGGGGTAGAGGATTGCGGGTTGATTGCCTGGTTGCTGGCGCGTCTCAGCCGGGCCCGTTTTATCTTTGAGCGGCACTCTGATCCCGACAGCCACCGCAAGGGGGCGCTGCGCAACTTTATAATGCGCCTCTATGCCGGGGTAGAGCGTTTTGTGATCCGTCATGCCGATGCCGTGATCGGCACCGGACCGGGGCTGGTGGCTCAGGCGCAGAGCCTCGGCTGTCGCGGCCGGGTCTGCCTGATCCCCGATATCCCCTCATCACTGGCCGAACCGACGGCGCAGGGACGCGCGGTGGCCCGGGCGCGGTGTCAGCGCCACGAGAGTGATCTGCTGATCGCCTACGTCGGCTCCTTTGCCACCTATCAAGGGATCGACCTCTTGTTTGCCGCCATGCCGCTAGTGGTGGCGGCGGTGCCGCGGGCGCGCTTTGTGATCATCGGCGGCACACCGGCCGAGATTGCCGCACGCAAGGCAACGCTGCAGGCGGCCAACGCTGCCCAGGCCGTCCTCTTTTTGGGCCATATCGCTCCAGATGAGCTGCCCGACTATCTGGCAGCCTGCGATATTCTGCTTTCGCCGCGCTTAAGCGGTGTAAATACGCCGCTCAAGCTGCTCGACTACCTCAAGGCCGGCGCGGCGATTGTGGCGACCGACTGCGAAGCGAACCGGCTGATCCTCTCGGAGCAGAGCGCCGTGCTGACCGCTTTGACCCCGGAGGCCTATGCTGCAGGGATTATCGCGCTCTGTCAGGACGAGGCGCGGCGTAAACGTCTGGCCGCCGGCGGTGGCGAGTTGATCAGGACAACGCACAACTTCGAGGCGTTCCGCGAGGCGCTACGCCTCTGCTACCGCTACGCTTTGAAATAGTGTTGCCATTTATGGTATCATGGCGTCATCAGGAATGAGCAAGACGTCCCAAAGAGAGCTTGAGCAGCGAGTTGCGATTGTGGGGCTGGCGTGCCGCTTTGCCGGCAGCGACGGCCTGCGCCCCTACTGGCAGCGTATTCTGAACGGCCAGCCAGCCTTCAGCGACCCGCCCGATGGCGAGGCGAGCCGCTTCCTCAACGTCAACGCCGACCGCTTCAGCCGGGTGGCGACGTTGCGCGGCGGTTATCTGCGCGAGCTGTGGCAGGTGAACGCCGCCGCACTCGGCACCCAGGTAACGCAGTTGGCCGGCATGAACCCGGAGCAGGCGCTGGCGCTCGATCTGGTGGCGCAGGCGCTGCGTGATGCCGGCTACAGCGAGAAGCGGAGCCTGCCGCGGGAGGAGACGGCACTGATCCTTGGTTATGCCCCCTATATGGACCAGACCACGATCAACTGGGTGCAGCAGGGGTTGGTGGTAGATCAGACACTCGACCTGATACGGCGCTGTTTTCCACACGGCCAGACGCAAGAGTTTGAGACGCTGCGCACCAATCTGTTACAGGCGTTGCCGGCAATCGATTCACGCGCGGCCACCGGTTTTTTTCATCAGATACTGGTATCGCGCATTGCCCAGCGCCACGACCTGCAGGGGGCGGCGCAGGCGATCGACATGGAGAGCATCTCAACGCATGTGGCGCTGCAGTCGGCGATGGACGAGCTGCTGGCACACCGCGCCGACCTGGTGATTACCGGTGGCATTCAGGGAGCCATCTCGCCGCAACTGCTGATGCCCTTCAACTTGCTTGGCTATCTCTCGCGCCTTGGCGCGGTGCGCCCCTTTGGTCGTGATGCCGACGGCACCCTGCTGGGTGAAGGGGGCGGCATTCTGATCCTCAAGCGGCTGGCCGATGCGCAACGCGATGGCGACCGCATCTACGCCGTGCTGCGCGGGGTGGGACTGGCCACCAGTATGCGCGACAAGGATCATGAGGCCGGCCTGGCGCTGGCGATCGAGCGCTGCCACCGGCAGACCGGGGTGGAGCCGGACAGCGTGGCGCTGCTCGAAGCGCACGGTTCAGGGGTGGCGACGCAGGACCGCCAGGAGGTGGTGGCGCTGGGATCGGTCTACGACAGCGCGGGGCGGCAACCGGGCTCGATGGCGCTGGGGTCGGTGAAGGCGCTGGTGGGGCACTGCGGCTTTGCCGCCGGCGCCGCCGGCGTGATCAAGGCGGCTCTGGCGCTCTACCACCGCATCATTCCACCGGCGCAGGAGGCGGGCCATCCGCATACCCAGCTCAAGCTGGAGGAGACGCCCTTTGCCCTGAACCGTCATGCCCGCCCCTGGGTACACAACGATGCCGGTGCACCGCGGCGCGCCGGTGTGGCAGCGCTGGCGATCGGCGGCTTCTCCGCCTACCTGCTGCTGGAACAGATGCGAGGTGAGCGTTGAAGCCGCAACTCCATATCCATACCGAACTGGAGAGCGAACTGGTGCTGATCGGGGGTGAAGACCGCACCGATCTTCAGGGCAAGATCGAGCAGCTCGACGAGTATCTGCGCCGAACCCCCTTCCCCCAACTGCAAAACATCGCCTATACCACCGGAGTGGCGGCGCGTGAGGCCCTCTGCCGCGCCGCTATCGTGGCCAACAACTGTGAAGACCTGGGACGCAAGCTGAAGATCGTCACGCGCCGGCTGGCCGCCGGCAAGGAGCAGGCCCTGCCGGGCAAGGGGGTGTTTCTCAGCACCGAGCAGTGTCCGGCGCCGGGGCGGACCGTCTTTATGTTCCCCGGCGAGGGGTCGCAGTATCCCGACATGTTGCGTGAGCTCTGTCTGCACTTCCCCGCCTGCCGCGGGGCTTTTGACGACGCCGACACCGCCTCGGCCATGGCCGGCAGCAAGCTGCTGCCGGGGCAGTGGATCTACTCCAGCGGGCAGCAGAGCCGGCGCTATCTGGAGCAGCACCTCGGGATTGCCGATGTAGTGCAGGCGGTATTGGCGGCCAATACGGCTCTGATGCGGCTCTTTGCACAGCTCGGCGTGACGCCCGATGCGATTCTCGGCGTCGGGATCGGCGAGGTGACGGCGTTGGAGTGCGCCGGCCTCTTCGACTTTGCCAGTCGCGAGGAGCGGCTCAATGCCCTGCATGAAGGCTACAAGCTGTTGGCAGGTATTGAGACACATCCACGGACACCCAAGGCGGCCTCACTCTCGGTGGAGGGGCTGACCCCGGAGCGGCTGGGCGAGATCATCGCGCCCTTTGCCAAAGAGGTGGCGCTGGCGCGCGAACATAGCGACACCCTCTCCGGCCTCGTAGTGCGACCCGAGATCGCCGATAACGTGGCGGCCGCCCTCAAAGAGGCGGGAGGTACGGTACGCATGCTGCCGCTGACGCATCCCTACCATACGCCGTGGATGGACCACATCAAGCCGCACCTGACCTCCTTCTTCAAAAAGTATATCAAGCGCGAGGCGAGCGTGCCGGTCTACTCCTGCATGTTGGCGGCGCCGCATGAGGGTTCGCGGCGTCACTGGGCGGCCAATGCCGCCGCGCAGTGGACGCGTCCGCTCCGGTTTGCCGAGACGATCCGCCGGCTCCATGAGGATGGTTACCGCGTCTTCGTCGAACTCGGCGCCCGCGGCAGCCTGACGGCCAACATCGCCTCGATTCTGCGCGAGCAGCCGCATGTGGCGCTGGCGGCCAACCGTGGCCACCGCTCCGACATCCAGCAGATACACCAGACGCTGGCCACGCTGGCAGCGCATGGGCAGAACCTCGATATCACGCCGCTGCACAGCAACCGCGGCTCGCAGCAGGTAGACCTCGCCCGCCCGCGACCGACCCAGGGGCCGCGCAGTGAGCGGCTGATGCCGGCGGCCACGGCGGTGCTGCCGACGCTGGCCGGCGCCAGCCTGCCGGCAGCCCTGATCGCGGCGCACCCGCCCAAGCCGGCCGGGCTGCGGCCGGCGGCAGCGACACCACGCCAGGAGATGGAGGGTGGCACCTCCTTCCCATTACTGCTGGAGGGAGACCAGCTTGCGCTGATTCCAGGAGAGTCGCTGGAGCTGACCCTCAACCTCTCAATCTTCGATCAGCCCTTTCTGGCCGAGAGTGCCCTCGGTTCGCCACGCATCTCGCTCAGCGAGAATACATTGCGCGGTCTGCCCCTGATGCCGCTTGGCATGTTGGCCGAGCTGATGGCCGAGGCGGCCCAGAAGCTCTGCCCCGAGCGGTGCGTGGTGGCGCTGGAGGAGTTTAAGAGCGAACGACGCCTGACGGTGGAGGGGAGCAGCCAGTCGATCCGCATCACCGCACGGCGGCTGACGCCCGAGGGGGGGGAGAGCCTCCGTTTTGCCACGGCGGTCTATGAGCAGCATGAGAGTGGCGAGAACACCCCCGACCATCTGGTGGCCGGCGCGGTCGTGGTGCTGGCGTCCGACTACCCGGAGGCCCCCGAGCCGCCGACGCTGGCGCTGCGCAGTCCGATGCGGCTCGATTGGCAGAGCGAGGATATCTATCCGCTGCGGCTGCACTACGGGCAGGCGTTCCAGAATCTCCATGCAATTCCGCAGTGGGGTGAAAACGGCCTGCAAGCCGACCTCGTGGTATTACCGCGCAATAGTCTGCTGCGGCGCACGCCGACCCCCCGCTTCGCGCTCGACCCGGTGGTGCTGGTGGGGGCGGCTTCGGCTCTGGCCGCCTGGGCGGCGCGCGAGCCGGGCGATGGCAACCTGCAACTGCCGCAGAGCTGCGGGCGGATCGACCTCTATGCGCCGCCGCTGCCCGAGTGGAGCCGCATCAAGCTGGCGTTGGCGATCAGAGAGCAGCACAGGGAGCATGTGACGGGCGACTTTGAGCTGAGCGACGACAAGGGTAATCCGCTGGCAACCATCCGCGGCTGGCGCAACCGTATCTATCCGTTGCAGGCCCCGCTCCACAAGCTACTGCTCAATCCGGTGGAGAACTACCTGACGCGAGTGATTCCTGCCAAGCTGATGCCGAACCTCTCGCAGGAGGTGGTCTGCTCGCGGGCCGACACCTTCCCGGACGAGCTGCTGACACCTGAGGACGACTTCTGGCTGCGTGCCACGGCGCATCTGACGCTCTCGCTGACCGAGCGGTTGATCTGGCGCGAGATGGGCGGCACCCAACAGCGTCGCCGCGAGTGGCTGCTGGGACGGATTGCGGCCAAGGATTCGGTGCGGCACTGTCTGCGTACGCGTTACGGGCGGCAGTGGGCGGCGGCTGATATCCGCATCGAGACGGGAGAGTCGGGCAAGCCGGCACCGCAGGGCGAATGGCGGCGGCATTGCGGTGCCCGCATGGATATCTCCATCACCCACACGGCCAACAGCGTGGTGGCGGCGGCGGCGCCCAACTCGTGCCTGGGGATCGACATCGAGCAGCGTGACCGCGTGATCAGCGACGATTTTGCGGCGGCGGCCTTTGGCACACTGGAGCAGGAGGTGGCGGCTGAGAGTGGTGAGGGAGCGACAGCGCTCTTTCGCTTCTGGTGTGCCAAGGAGGCGTTGGTAAAGGCACTGGGGACGGGTCTGCGTTATGGGGCCAGTGATCTGCTGGTGCGGGCTTATGATCGTGAGACGGGCAGCCTCAAGGTGGAGGCGACGCGTCTCTGGGCGCAGGCCTTCCCCACGCTGCGCAATTTGCCGATCACGGTACACTCCTGTCTGTTGGATAATCTGGTGCTGGCTGTTTGCCTGCTGGATGAGGCGCTCGTGAACGAAACGAGGCTAACGGGGAAGTGATAGGTAATAGTCGGGGAGCGGAAATTTCTGGTCGTGGTTGTCGGGTTGTCCATTGCTGCTCTCCCGGCCAGGCTGATCAAACCTACTCAGGTTGTATCTCGAAGGTCAATTCGCCCCAGCTTGAACGACCGTGAATCGACTTGAGCCCGTTCCAGGAGTAGCTGCCCTGGCCCCACTGTGCGGTTTCAAAGTCCCAGATGTCGGTTGCCTCGGGGAGTTTGTCGGCATAGGCATCCCAGGAGAGGAAGAGGTGGGTGGTGAAGCCGTCGGGGCGCGGACGGTGCTCATGGCGCCAGAGGGAGGTGTTCTGCAGTGTAATGCGGGTATGGTGCGGATTGTCGTAGGTGGTGTTCCAGAGTTGCAGTTTGCCCGTCTGCATGTTGATCAGGAAGCAGAGGTAGGGTTGGTTGGCACCGGGGGCGAGATAGCCCTCATAGCTGCCGGCTGCCACCAGTTGGGCGGCGATATCGGCGGCGTTGTCGAAGTAGGCCTCAAAGCGAGCCTCTTGCAAAACCCTCTTCTTGCGTCTCTTTAGATGGCTTTCTCGGGCGTTTTCTCCAATCAATTTACGCTGCTTTGAGCTGGAGAGCGGCTTTGATGGCCGATTTTGCACATCGATGCGCTTTTGGAACCAAAAATCGCTGTTTTTGAGCGCACTTTACCTATTCCGGCACGCAAATCCGGCGTGTCATCAGGCGTTTTTTGGTTTTGAGACTATGAAAGCAGTTTGAGTAACTGCTCGCTTGCGATCACGAGCAGACCGAAAGCCAAATGGGCCGCGACTTTGACCGGACCGCGCACCCGTACATGCCGCCCTCCGTGCTCCTCATGGAGATGGCTGTTGACCCGTTCCACCGCGCTGCGCCCGCGATAGCGTACTGCTTCAGCGGGGTTAAATTCGCGCTTTACGCCTCGTCCCGGATTGTCGTCGATGATTGGCACATGCCCCAATTTGATGGAGTATGCGCGGATTTCCTTGGCGTCGTATGCGGCGTCGGCCAGGTCGTAAAGGTTGGTGATGCGTTGCGCACTCATTTGAGCCAGCGGGATCGCGGCTTGGCTGTCATGCAAACTGGCCGATGTCAAAATCGCGCTGATCGGAATATCGCCGTCGATCACATCCAAATGGAGCTTGTAGCCGCACCAGCTTTCAGCGTAGCCTTTGCTGTTCTTCTTGCATCCCCAGTCGCATTCTTGGGGTAAATCGGCCAGATTTGGTGCCAAATCGCGCTGAAGCTGCTCTTGTAACCGTGTCGGAGGGGGTGGCGGCTCGGGTGGGGCATCTTTGCGCCGTCGCCCGCGTTTGCCCCTTTTTTTAACGGCGATCGCCTCCTTCGGCTTGGCTTTGGCCTTTTCCCGGGCGTGAATGGCGGTAGCATCACGACTGACGTGCCCGGCGATCTTTGCGCCGTAATGGGTCTTGACCATCTCTTAATGCACTTTTTGGGGACACCCGTCTTTGGCAAAAGAGAAGAAGGCACGGGAAAATGTCGCCTCTGAGGGCACCGCACCGAGTTATTCCCAACCGCATAACCTGCGCAACGCCGGGCGATGCCGAATCGCATCGATTAACTTGCGCGTAGTGGCAAAGCCCCAAACGGCTTTGGCGACGAATGCTTTGAACAATGCAAGCCGATCATGGGGCGGGCAGCCATTGCCGCACCAACGGTAGGCAGCCAAGGATTCTTGCGGTGCGCACATCTCGCAAGCTGCGATGAACTGGCGGTGCTTCTCGTCGAGTTCGCCAAGCTCGTCCTCCAGCATGGGGAAGAGCCAAGATTGAATCGTGTTCCACATTTGACCGAGCGGAACTTGATATGTCGTGCTTTGTGTGAACATGGCTTCTCCTTTTGCCGGGAGAGCACCCTCTCCAAGCTAAATTGAATATACTATAATATATTGTGCTGCAATAATCAAGTGCGAATTTGATGATTGAAAAAAAAAATTGCACCAGGGGTGGACAAGTGTCTCAAATTATGTCAAAATTATGACGTGATTTTGGGAGGCCTTGTTGCGCGACGAAGGCTCAACAGAGTCGCAGCCTTGAACCGAAGTGGGAAACGCGCCCACAGTGGGCGGTTCTTCGGTTACTTGACTCGCCGGAGGCAAGCCTTGGGCTTGGCATCCGGGGGGTTTTGCAAGAGGCTCATCCATACTGAACTGGAGCATCACCATGACCTCTTCGTCGCGACTCTGCCGCATCGTGCCTCTCTTTATGTTGTTGACCCTGGCCGCGCTCGCGCCGGGCCGCGCCGCCGCGACCGGCAGCCGCTACATCGACATCACTACCTCGGGCTATGCCGGCAGCGTCCCGCTGACCAACTTTCCTGTGCTCGTGCGCCTCTCCACGGCCATCACGGGTTTCGACTACACCCAGTGCCGGTCCGACGGCGCCGACCTGGTCTTCCAGGATGCCGGCGCGAATGTCCTGCCGCACG
>CAZRGQ010000013.1:0-44597 GCA_964599645.1 uncultured Lentisphaerales bacterium
GTGGTGTAGAGACCGTCTTCGGGAAAGCCGAGACCAAAATCGCTCATGCGGAAGAGGGTCAGCTCATCAAAATCGACGCCGGCCTGAAAGATACGGTGGTACTCATTATACTCCATCACGGCGCAGGCGGCGACGCCACGACGCAGAAAGAGATTGACCGAGTAGTGTTGCGGGACAGCGACAGGCGCAATACCCTGTTGCCGGAAGAAAGCCTCAAAGGCAGCGGAGAAGGCGCTCTGCCAGTAACTGACCGCCCGGCCATTGAGGTCGGCCGGTGCAAGAATGCCCATATCTTTAAAGCCAACCAGCATCAGGGTGGAGCGCTGCGACAACTGTGCCACATTGACCAGACCATATTTATCGGCGGAGACAATGGCATCGGCCAGAAAGAGGGTGGCAAAGTCGGCAGCGCCACGCTCCATGAAATCGAGTGGCGAAGGGCCGGGGCCGGTATGGATGAGGGCGACCTCCAGCCCCGCCTCGCGGTAGAACCCCTGATCGCGAGCCATATAGAAGCCGGCAAACTGACTTTGCGGTAGCCATTGCAAGGCGATGCTGAGCTTGAAAAGCGGCGGCGCACTGTTTGTCGGCGGGGGGAATGCCTCTTGTGCCTTAAGAGTATTGATGGAGAGCAGCAAGGAGAGCAATACAATCACGCTACGCAGTGCTACGCACCGCTTGACAGCGTAATTGGGTCGCTTTTTTTTCACGCTCGCTCCGCTTCTGCTAAAATCGATGTAAAGGCAAATTGCAGGTGGATATATCTCACCACATCTGCAACGTTGGTTCAAGATGAAAATCTATTGGGCAGGGGCAAGGGCAAGGGGGATTAACTACTCTGCGCTTCGTTGACGTCCGTAGGCTGCCGGCGCTCCGTTGACGCCTGTAGGTTGCCGACGCTTCGTTGACGCCTGTGAGTGCTATTAGCATAAAAACCCCTCATAATTGGCTGGTGACACAACTGCTGTTTTGGCCTCGGGATAGGCGGAGGTGAAGGCAAGAGGGATTTTGGCAACCGTTTTGGGGCTCCACTTAAACTCCCAGGCTGTGAGACCAGTGGCAGACTCCTCGAGATAATCGACCTCGTTCTGCTCAGTTGTGCGCCAGAAATATCTGCGTGGTGGAAAGGGCGTATTGCACTGACTCTTAAGACGCTCAACCAATAAAACAGGATTTGAATCCAGTTTTACCATTGTTCGACGGAGTGTCAACAGCTCGATTCCCCGATTATTTTCATGGGAAGTGGACTGACTACGCCACGCAGTGCCATGCACCGCTTGGCAGCGTAATTGGGTCGCTTTTTTTCACGCTCGCTCCGCTTCTGCTAAAATCGATATAAAGACAAATTGCAGGTGGATGTATCTCACCACACCTGCAACGTTGGCTCAAGATGAAAATCTATTGAGCAGTAGCTCCCAAATTAGAGGAGCTGGGTTTGGGCGACGGGCTTGGGGACTTTGACGACGAGGATGCGGAGGAGGGAGTCGCTCTCGTTGTACCAGCAGTGGGGGATTTTGGCGGGGCTGTCGATAAGAGTGTCGGGGCCGACGGTCTCTTTCTCATCGCCGATCTCGACAATGCCAGTGCCTTCGAGGACGTAGAAGAAGACGTCGACGGGGGTGATGTGGCGGAAGAGCTTTTCACCCGGTTTGAGGGCGAGGAGCACTACCTGGGCATATTCGTTCTCGTAGAGCGGCGTGGCGGCCACCTTATGCGGGTTGGGCATGGTGGGAGCGGTGAGGGCATTGGTGATCTTCATGGTTTTTTCCTTTTGCAGGGTTGGTAAAAAAGAGGTAGAGGAGAGGCATGAGGTAGAGGGCGACGGCGATTTCGAGGAGGAGGCCGCCGATGGCAGCGACGGCCATGGGCTGGAGCATGTCGCCGCCTTCACCGATGTTGAGGGCGAGGGGAACAAAGCCGGCGATGGTGCTGATGGTGGTCATAACGCGGGGACGGAGGCGGATGCGGGCGGCATCGAGGACGGCGCGGCGAGGGGAGTAGCCTTCATTGAGGCGTAGCTCTTCGGCGAAGGTGAGAAGGAGGACACCATCGTTGATCGCGGCTGCCATGACGATGAAGATGCCGATAGCGACGGTGGCACCGATGGGGAGCCCGGTGAGGTTGAGGGCGAAGATCATGCCGCTGAGACAGAAGGGGATCGAGAGGAGCATGATGAGGGGGAGGCGATAGCTGTCGAATTGGAGCGCCAGGACGACAAAGGCGAAGAAGAAGGCGAAGGCGAGGATGGCACCCATCGAGCGGGCGTTTTCAGCCATCATTTCGGCCTGGGCACCCATGGCGAAGGAGACGCCGGCGGGACGTTCGAGGTCGGCAACGGCATCGGCGACGAGTTTGGTGGCGGCACCGACAGAGCGTCCGGTGGCGTCGGCACGGACGATCACCTGTTTGACCTGGTCTTCGCGGGTGATTTCGACGGGGCCGACCGATTGGCGTACGGTGGCGACATCGCGCAGGTAGATGGGGCGTCCATTACGCGACTCGATCATGAGGTTTTCGAGGTCGGTGCGGTTGTTGATCTCCGGTTCGGGTACCATGACGCGGATGTTGTAGTAGTCGTTGCCGTCGCGGTAGTCGGTGGTGACGGTACCGCCCACCATGCCACGGAGGCGGTTGGCGATAGCGGCGGTGGTGATGCCGAGGGAGGAGGCGCGGGCGCGGTCGATATGGACACGATACTCGGGCTGGGTCATCTCCATCGAGATGTTGACACCGGTGACTTCAGGCATGGTTTCAAGATGGGCGGCAACGGTAGCAGCGAAGTCGAAGATAGGGGCGATTTCGGCACCCTGGACGAGAACTTCGATATCCTGCTGACCGATGCGACGAATGCCCTTCATCGGCATCGGCATAACAGGCATCTTGGCCCCGGGAACGATGGCACGTCGGGCGAGGGGGGCGATGCGGTCGACAAAGCCTTGCGTGGTGACTTTACGTTGACTGCGCGGCTTGAGGTAGATATCGACTTCACCTTCGCTGGCGATTTCGTAGGTGGCGATGCCCATGACGTGACCGCCCGCCATGACGAAGATGTTCTCGATCTCGTCGTGGTGCCCGATCTCCTGCTCGATCTGCGCCAGAATGCGGTCGGTCTCGCCGACGGCGGTACCGGCGGGGAGCTTGAGTTTGACCATTACGCGGCCATCGTCAACTTTGGGGAGAAACTCGGAGCCGGTGCGCGGCATGAGATAGATACCGCCGGCGAGAAGGAGGATAAAGAGGGCGAGGGTGAGCCAGCGGAGGCGGAGGAGGAGGGAGAGTCCGGTGGCGTAGGCGACAGTGAGGCGGTTGACAAGCAGATCGAAGGTACGGCCGAGCCAGCCGGACTCACTGCGGCCACTGCGTACGACGAGGAGGTTGGTGAGGTAGGGAGTGAGGGTGGTGGCGGTAAGGAGGGAGAGGAGCACCATGCCGGCAATGACGAGGACGAGTTCGCGGAAGAGGAGCGACGCCATGCCGGGGATGAAGAGGAAGGGGAGGAAGATGACGAGGAAGGTGACGGTACCGGCGACGAGGGCGGGAGCAACCTCGCCGGTGGCGCGCAGAGTGAGTTCGTGCGGTGCGGTGGGATCGTCGGCAGATTGCTCCTGGCGCAGGCGGGTAATATTTTCGATAACGACGGTGGAGTTGTCGAGGATCATGCCGAGGGCGACGACGAGGCCGCCGAGTGAGAAGAGGTTGAGCGAGAAGCCGGCGAGCTTCATGAGGAAGAAGCTGGCGAGGAAGGTGACAGGGAGGGCGACGAGCATAACGACGACCTGACGCCAGTGACCGAGGAAGAGGTAGGTGACGAGAATGACGAGAATGGCGGCCATGATGGCTGAGTCGCGTACACCGCTGATGGCACCCATAACGTAGTTGGCCTGATTTTCGACGATACCGAATTTAATGTCGGAGGGAACCTCCAGCTGCAGCTCTTCGAGGCGGGCGGCGACGGCCTTGGCGACTTCGACGGTGTTGGCTTCGGCCTGACGCAGGACGTTGATCTTGACACTGGGCTGACCGTTGAAGCGGGTGTTGATACGTTGCTCCTCGTGCGAGTCTTCAACGGTGGCGACATCGCGGACGCGGACGATAGCACCGTCGTCGCCGCGCAGGATGGCGGTATCGCGGATCTCATCGAGTGATTCGAATTCGCCCATGGTGCGGGCGATAATTTCGCGTGTGGCAACGGTGACACGACCGGCGAAGAGCTGGCGGTTGGCCTCGCTGATGGCGGCGGCAACGCGGTCGGCCGATACACCGTAGGCGTTGAGGCGGCCGGGATCGAGATGGACACGGATTTCACGTTTGAGGCCACCGACCACCTCGGCACCGGCCGTGCCGGGGATGGCGCTGAGGCGTTCGACGAGCCAGTTGTCAGCCCAGTCACGCAGCCAGACGAGCGAGCGCTGCTCCGAGGCGACGGTCAGCTCCATGACGGGGAGCTGTGAGGGATCGGCCTTGAAGATCATGGGGGGCTCGATATCGGTGGGAAGGTGGGGGTTGACGCGCCCCATGACGGCCATCACATCCTGATAGGCGGCATCGACATCGGTACCGTGGCGGAAGTTGACGAGGAGGGTGTACATCCCCTCGATGGAGGAGGAGTCGAGATAGTCGAGGTTGTCGATCGTCGCCATGGTGCGTTCGATCGGATCGGCAAGGTTGGTTTCGACCTCCTCGGGGGTGGCACCGCGCCACCAGATCTGAATGCGTACCAGGGGATAGGTGATGCTGGGGAGGTAGTTTACATCGAGCGTTGTGAGTCCATACCAGCCGAGAATCAGTGTGGTGACCGAGAGGACGGTGACGGCAACTTTATGGCGCAGCGCAAGAGCGGTGATCTTCATGACGACTTACTCCTGAGGCCGGGCCGAGGGTGTGGCGGGTTGGCCGGCCAGGCGGACGGTGAGGCCGCTGCGCAGGGTTTCATGGCCGCGTACGACGACACTCTCGCCGGCTTTGACGCCTTCAGCGACGGCGAGATGGGTGCCGTTGTCGAGGGCGATGGTGACGGGTCGCAGTTCGACCTGCTGCTCTTTGACGACGTAGACAACCTCGCTTTTGTCGGGGAGGATGAGGAGGGCTTCATGAGGGAGGATGGGGGTGGCAGTGACGCTGCGGATGGGGAGGGTGATGCGGGCGAAGAGTCCACGCCAGAGACGCACCTCTTCGGTGAGGGTTGCTTCGGCGGTAGCGGTGCGGGTGGCAGGATCAAGGGTGGGGAAGAGGCGTGAGATGGTGGCATTGAAGGTGCGATCGGGATAGGCGTCGAGGGTGACGGTGACGACCATGCCGGTGGTGACGGCGGGGAGGGTGCGTTCGGGCAGCGAGAAACGGACGACGAGAGTGTCGGGATCAAAGAGTTCGACGAGGGGGGTACGGGGGGCGACATAGTCGCCGGTAGAGGTCCAGACCTTGGAGACGATGCCGGATGATTGGGCGGTGATAGCGTAGTCGTCGTGTCCGGTCTCCATGGCTGCCATCTGGGCTTCGGCCTGTTTGAGACCGGAGCGGGCGCTATCGAGCGATTCGCCGGGAAGGGCGCCGCTGGCGACGAGACGTTCGACGCGGGTGAAGTCGGCTCGCCGGCGCTGCAACTCCTCACGAGCGGCACCGAGGGCGGCTTCGGCGGTGCGGCTGCGTCCGACACGTGCCACGAGATCACCGGTGGCGACGTAGTCGCCTTCGCGGACGTTACAGACGACGAGAGGGCCTTCAGCGGGGGAGGCGAGACGGGCGACGCGGATCGGTTCGACCGAGCCGGTATAGGTGGCGTTGAGGGTGAGATCGCCTTCGGTAGCGGTAGCGACGGAGACGAGCGGTGGTGGTGCACCGGTTGGCTTGGCAACAGCGGGTGGTGCAGAGCGTCGGCAAGCAAGTGTGGTGAGCGAGAGCAGTGCCAGCGTCAGGTAGAGCGGGTAGTTGTGCATAGTTTCACTTTTCGGGGTTGTTCTCTTCATGGCAGGAGGTCTCCTTTGGCGAGCAGGCCACGTGCGTGGGCCAGGATTAGATCAGAAGTAGCGCGTACAGCAAGAGTTTCAGTGATCATCAGTTCGGCCTGGGCGTCGAGAACGTCGGTAAGGGTGCCTTTGCCGAGTTCCTGCTTTTCGCGCATGATGCGGAAAGTTTCGCGCGCCTGTTCGATGGCGGCGGTAGCGGTGGCGACGCGTTCATGGGCGGCGCTCATATCGGCGTGGGCGGTTTCGACGTCGTGACGGATCTGGAGTGCGAGTGCGTGGAGACGGGCACGGGCGGCATTGAGGCGGGCGTGTCCGGCGCGGGTGCGGGCGATGGTGGCACCGCCGTCGATAAAGGGCCAGGCGGCGGCGATGCCGATGCGACCTACATCAAAGGTGTCGTCGGCACCGTTACGGGAGTCGGTGGGATCGGGCATCCAGCGCAGACCGTAGGAGGCCTGGAGGGAGAGGGAGGGACGGCGTTGGGCACGCGCCTGCCAGGTGAGTTGCTGCAAGGCAGTGACCTCCTGCTGCAGGGCGGCGTAGTCGGCGCGCTGCGCAAAGGCGTCGGCGATACAGTGATCGATCTCCAGGATCGGGATGGCATTGGTGGCGGGAAGTTCGCCAATGACATCGGGCGGAAAGGGGTGCTGCCAGCCGAGAAGGGCGGCGAGAGTACGTTGTTGCAGCAGCCGGTGGTTCTCTTCGCGAGTGAGGTTTTCACGGAGAGTGGCGAGGCGCACATCGGCGCGCAGGAGGTCGACGTGCGCAACTTTGGCGGCAGCGACCTGCTCGGCGATGGTGCGACGTTGCTCCTCCATGGCGTTGAGCGAGAAGGCGACGCTACGGATGACCTCGCGCTGTGCCAGCAGGGTGTAGTAGAGTGAAGTGACGTTGAAGGCAACCATCTCACGGGTACGTGAGAGGCGTCCGAGAGCAGCGGCATGGAGGGCATCGGTAGCGGCGATATTGGCAGTGATTCCGCCACCGGTATAGAGGGGGATGCCGAGCACGAGATCGGCGGAGGCGATACCTGCACCGAAGAGGGGCTTGGAGGTGGCGGAGGTGGGCTGTGCAAGACGTTGATCGGCAGTATAGTGGTCATAGGCGGCATGTGCGGTGAGCGAGGGGCGACGAGCCGAGGAGGCGAGTTCGCGGTTGGCGATCGACTCATCAAGCTGCCAGGTGGCTTCAGTGATGGCGGGGTTGGCAGCGAGTGCCATGGCAAGAGCCTCATCGAGTGTGAGGTGGTGCTCGTCAGCCGCGAGGGGGAGGGTGAGAAGGAGGAGGGTGCTCAGTAGTAGTGGAAGAGTACGGAACATGGTGTGAAAGGTGTTAGTGGTTGGTTGATGTTTCAGGTGATACCGTGGAGAAATTGCGGCCAGGCGGCGGCGATGTGGGTGTCGACATCGTAGTTGGCACCGGCGAGGTGGTTGAGGATACAGAGGGGCATGATCATGCCGAGAAAGAGGATGGCAGCGGTTTGCGGGACGATAGAGGGGCGGATAGAGCCGGTCTCTTGAGCGGCGGCAATGATGGCGGCGACTTCGGTTAGATAGGTCGACATAACAGTGTGGAGAAGAGTGCCGCATGCATCGCCCTCATGTTGCAGGGCGTTGGAGAAGACGAGATAGGGGGTGCCTTTGTGATGTGTCAGCAGCCGGGAGTGGCGTTCAAAGAGGAGTTTGAGTTGTTCCAGTGGCGCGGAGGCGTCGGTACGACAGGAGTCGACCAGCTCCAGCATCCGTTCACGGATCAATTGGTAGACGGCTTCGAGGAGGGCTGCACGCCCCGAGAAGTGGCGGTAGACGGCGGAGGGGACGAGTCCGACGCGCTCCGCGACGGCACCGATCTGCATGCCCTCGACGCCCTGCTCATCGAGCAGGGCCAAGGCGGCTTCGGCCAACTGGCGCTGCCGGATGGCGGTCTCTTGTTTAGCGGCTCTACACATGGTAAACCAGGAGGAAAGGTGAATAGTGAATCACAATTCACATAGCATAGCCGATTTGCGCAGCATCGGCAACGGTAAAGTTTGTCGCTAACTGTTATGGTTTCGTGCTGCTGCCAAAATCGAAGAGCAAGTCGGGGTTGGTCAGGCGTTTGGTGGGGCTGAAGAGGACGCCTTCGTCGCGTAGCAGGGCGAGCTTGCGGCGGATAAAGGCGCTCTCATGTCCGCCATGAAAGCCGCCGATTGAGAGGTCGCCGCCGATGACGCGGTGGCAGGGGACCTCGGGTGCAAAGGGGTTGCGGCTGAGAGCCCCGCCCACGGCACGGGCAGAGCCACAGCCGATGCGTTGTGCCAGCCGGCCATAGGTGGTGACACGGCCGGACGGCACCTCGCAGAGGGCCTGCAGCACCTGCTCCTGGAAGGGGGTGAGCGCTTCGGGGGTGGCCACACCCCGGCGTTGGCAGTTGGCAGTCACGAGGTGGCGGAAGGTGGCGCGGGTGGCGGGGCTGCTCTCTCTCTTGTCTGATCGGGTGGTCATCGGTTTTCCTCTGCTGCGGGCGGGGTGGGTGGATTGGTGGTGGTGGGAGTACTGCGGGCTGCAAGGAGCCAGGCAGGATCGCTGCGGTCGTGTTGGCGGCGGCGGCGCAGGTGCAGCACCACGAGCAGCAAGAGGGCGTACCAGAGGAGAGCCAGCGGCAGCGGCATGGTGTAGCGTACGGAAGCGCCGGGCCAGCCGGCCACTCCCAGGGCCACATGGCGCATGGCGGCGGTGGTGAGCCAGACACCCTGATTGCAGAGCGCCGAGAGATGGAGTGAGAGCGAACCGAGGGTGAGGCTGAGGCTGGCGAGGGTCATGGTAAGGGTGGCGAGGGGCACGACACAGAGATTGGCCGCCAGCGAGTAGATCGGAAAGAAGCCGAAGAGGGTCGAGGTGAGGGGCAGCGAGATGAGCCAGGCGGTGAATGAGACTGAGAGGAGATCGAGCAGCATGGTGATAAGTCGCAGTCCGAGGCGTTGCAGGCGGGAGACGGCCAGCTCGCCGCCCAGTTGGGTGCGCAGCTCGAGGTTGTCGTGCAGTTGTTGCAGGCGGGTCAGGCGTCGGAACGTATACATGAAGGGATTGGCCGCCACGACGAGGCCGAGCACCATGACAAACGACATGATAAAGCCGATATTGTGGAGTTGCAGCGGATTGGCCAGCAGCAGGGCGGCGGCGGTAACGGCCAGAATGGTGAGGGCATCGGGGCGGCGTCCGACGAGCGGGGCGAGGAGATAGAGGCAGCTCATCAGACCGGCGCGCATGGCGCTCGGCTGGGCGCCGGTGGCGATAACGTAGATGGTCAGCAGCGGAGCGATGGGCAGCAGCCAGAGGTGGCGCGGCACGCCGAGGCGTGCTGCCACGAAGCTGAGGATGGCGGCGATGGTGACGACGTGGAGTCCGGAGATGGCAAAGATATGGATCGTACCGGAGGTGCGGAAGGCCTGGCTGAGGCGTCGCGGCATGGTGCTGCGATAGCCCAACATCATGGCGTGGACCAGAGCGACATCATCGCCATGCTGCCCGATTTTGTGGCTGAGGCGGGCGGCCGCCGTCTGGCGCCCGCGTTCAAGGCGGGCCTGCCAGCTTGCAGCAGGCGGCTGGAGGCGGGCGGAATCGCGGGCACGGGTAATCAGCATGAGGGTGATGCCGCTCTGCTGTGCAGCAGAGTGCGTATTGCTGCGGCGGCGGGGCACGACTATCCCGTTGCAACTCCAGCGCTGACCGATGGCGGGCGGTGGTGCGGCAGCGGGTTTCGGTGTGGCGGGGCCGTACCAGTTGGCGGCGACGGCCAGCCGCGGCAGCGGCAGATAGCGCCCCTCCACCTCCAGTTCGAGGTTGTTGAGCGTGAAGCGCAAGCTGGTTTCGCCACGACTGGCCGGGCGCTGGTGCAGCGTACCGACGACGTCACCATGCAACTGCACCCGCTCGCCACTGGCGGCAGCAGCCTGCAACAGGTTGGCGGCTCGGGCACTTCTGGCGGCCACAGGGGCGGCCAGAAACCAGCCTGCCAGCAGAGCCAGCGTGAGAACCAGCAAGAGGCGAACACGCCCCGCCAGCGGCAGCCCCAACGCCAGTGCGGCGACCATCAGCCAGCCGTAACGCGGCAACTCAAACCAGTGGAGGCCGATCAGCGTACCGGCCACAAAGGCAGTCGCAGCAACCGCCGCTGGTCGTCGCAGCTTCATTCAAACTTGATCTGGCTCAGAAAGGCGACGCCGAAGGCACGGTGAAACCAGTGGAGCGGCAGGAGCAGAACTCCGCCGACCACGGGGAGCATCAGCAGGAGGGCGCCGAGACCGAAGGTGATCAGCACAAAGCCCAGTACCAGAAAGCCGGCACCTGCCAGAAAAAGTCCGAGGCAGAGGTAGTAGCGCACCACTGCCCAGGGGTGTTCACGGCAGAGGAACCAGACGCGCTGCCAGGCGGCACCAAGCCCGTCACGGTGGACATAGAGGAGCGGTTCCATCAGGTGGAAACTGAAGGAGGCGACGAGCAGCCAGAGGACGAGCACAAAGAGAAGCATGCCGCCCCAGAGGTTCAGCCACTCCTGTGTGATCAGGGCGGCGACAACATCCCACTGGCCGGCGCGGATCAGGGTCAATCCCAGAGAGCGGAGGGCGCCGGCAACCACCAGCCCAACAGCCGTCCAGCCGCCGACACCGAGCAGCAGACGCCAGCGGAAGAGGGGGCGTGAGGTCGCCATGGCCGTCTGCCAGGCGCGTCGCAAGGTCGTATCGGGCCGCTCCAGATAGTGCAGCAACATGAAGCTGCCGCGGGCGCTGAGCCAGCAGAAGAGGATGCCATAGAGCAGCCAGACCAGCAGTTCGAGTTGTAGTTCACGGGCAGGAAAGGGGGTCGCCACCAGGCGCGCCAGCCCCTCCTGCAGCAGCTTGATCAGGTGGGGCCGGCTCACGTTGCCGCTTCTGATCAGGGCTTGCAGCTCTTTGGAGTCGATTAGCGGCGGCAGATTGATGCCGCCGAGGCGTATCAGCCAGATGCAGATGGCAATTTTAAACCAGCGGACGAGATCGAAGGTGGCCAGCAGGGCGCGCCGGGTCGAGTACCAGGCGCGTTGCCAGGCGCGCCGGATGGAGGGGGAGCCCGGCACGACACCATCAGTCTCGCTCCTCTCGCCGCCGACCGGCTCAGCGGGCAGCGACGGCGGGGGTGGTGGTGGCACAACGCCGGGGAGAGGGGCCGTCGGCAGGAGCCCCGGCACCAGCGCGGCCGGACGCCACTCGTTGCCGCAGGAGACGCTCCAGACGAGATCGGTCGGGCCAAGCTGACCGCGTGCCACCCGTTCGCGCAGCATTGTCCAGCTCATCGGCCCGATACGTACGCCACGCAGGGCACAATACCACTCTTGTTTTTCGAAGTCACTCATGTAGATGGGCCAAAGGTTGTTCGGTGATCCAGCAGTAGGTCGGTTGGTTATGGGTCAGATCGAAGAGTTCCATGATATCACGATTGGAGAGGCGTACACAGCCTTGCGAGGCCGGCTGTCCCAGCAAGTGCTCCTGGTTGGTGCCGTGCAGGTAGATATGGCGCTGGCGCGAGTCGATGCCGGGACCGTGATTGAGCCCCGGTTCGAGGCCGTCGAGGCGCAGGATACGGGTCGTGACCCAGTCGCCGGGCCCATCAGAGCGCCAGGCGGCGGGGTCGAGAATCTCGGAGGTCGGGCGACGCGCAACGAAGATCTGGCCGGGGCGCTGATCGGCGCCGATCCACTCAGTGACGCGGTGCCAGCCGAGCGGTGTCCGCAGCGAGTTTTCACGTGAGCCGACGCCAACTTTGCTGGTCGAGATGACGTAGCTGCGCGGGCTCGATCCCCGGCGCAACAACAGCAGCCGCTGCTCTGCCACCGAGACGGCCAGCAGCGTGCCCTCCGACGGCAAACCGCGACGCCCGGCCTCGGCCAGGAGGGTGGCGGCGGAGAGCGGTGTGTATGGTGTATTGGCTTGCACCGAAACGACTCCCGAGAAGAGGAGCAGGAGCACGCAGGCAGCCAGACCGCGCAGTCGCTGCCACCTGACACCTGCCGGATTAAAGTTACTCTTGTGCATGATCGCTGGCTGGAGAGGTATCATCACTGCCGGGCAGCTTGCGGTAGAGGGTTGCGAGGCTGATCTGCAACGCCTTGGCGGCCTGCTCCTTGTCGCCATTGACCCCGGAGAGCACCTGCTCCAGATATTCGCGCTCCTTGGTGCGCAGAAAGGCCTTGAGCGACTGGTAGCGATACTGTTCAAACTCGTTGGTCGCCTCTTCACCCTGCGGCGGTTCGGCCTGGTTGACAATACGCCGCGGCAGCACTTCGCTGGTGATCTCATCGCCTTCGAGAAAGGCGATAGCATGTTTGACGGCATTTTCAAGTTCGCGCACATTGCCGGGCCAGGCATAGCCGCAGAGGACATCCATCGCCTCGCGCGAGAGGCGGATTCGCCGCCCCGGCTCATGGACTTCGCGGTTGATAAAGTGTTGCACCAGCGGCAGGATATCGTCCTGGCGCTCGCGCAGCGGCGGCAGCTCCAGCGGGATTACCGCCAGCCGGTAGTAGAGGTCTTCACGAAACTCTTTGGCCGCCACCAGCTCTTCAAGCGCGCTGTTGGAGGCTGCCAAAACCCGCACATCGACCGCCGCACCGGCGGTGCCGCCTACCGGGCGCACTTCACGCTCCTGTAAAACACGCAAAAATTTGCCCTGCAACTGCAGCGGCATGGCCGAGATTTCGTCGAGGAAGAGGGTGCCGCCATCAGCCGCCACAAAGAGACCATCATGGTTGGCGGTGGCACCGGTAAAGGCCCCTTTGACGTGGCCGAACATCTCCGACTCCAGCAGCGCTTCGGGAATTGCCGCGCAGTTGACGGCGATAAAGGGCTTATCCTTGCGGCGGCTACTGCCGTGAATGGCGCGGGCCACCACCTCCTTGCCGGTGCCGCTCTCCCCCAGAATCATGACGGTGGTATCGGTAGGGGCGACCCGTTTGATCATCTCACAGACTTTGCGCATCTGGCTGCTCTGGGCCACGACATTCTCAAAACCGTAGCTGGCCGCCAACGCCTGCCGCAGGTTGTCGCGCTCCGAGCGCAGTGAGCGGAAAGCCAAGGCGCGCTGTACCGTGATCAGCAGCTCATCGACCTTGAAAGGCTTGGTCAGGTAGTCGAAGGCGCCACCCTTCATCGCCTCCAGAGCGGTGTTGACTGCGCCATAAGCGGTCAACAGGATCACCGAGGCATCAGGCTGTTCGCGACGAGCCGTGCGAAAAACCTCCATGCCGTCGATAGGCGACATTCTGATATCAGTAATGATCAGGTCGAGCTGCTGCGAGCGGATCCGCTCAATGGCGGCCGCGCCATTGCTCTCCGAAATAACGGTGAGGCCTTCATTTTTGAGAAGACTATGCAAAAGACTGAGAATTCTCGGCTCATCATCAACTAAAAGAACGGTTGCCATCTACACTACTCCGTCAAATTGACCATCGCTGGCGGCGACAGGGAGGGTTCTAGTCGCAAAAATGAGACAATTCTAAGCGAGACCGAGTAAGAAAGCCAGAAAAAAAGCCCGTTGCAGCAAATGCTGCAAATGCTGATTGCCTAAAAGAGGCGGCTGCGGTATGCTCACACGCTTGAAACTGGAACTATCGCTATGGCACCACCTCTGATCCTGCTCACACTGGCACTACTCACCTTTATCCCGGCACTCGAACTGCGGGCCTCGATTCCGGTGGCGTTTTTCACACCGGCCTTCCGCGCCGAGTGGTCGCTGGCGTTGATGATCGGCATCTGCCTGCTGGCCAATATCGCAGTGGGAGTAGTGGCCTTCTGGCTGATGGGGCCGGTCGAGCGGCTGTTGCGGCGCTGGGGGTGGTTTGACAGGCATGTCTGGCCGCGGATTGCACGTGGACAGGAGAAGCTGCAGCCTTACGTCGCCAAGTATGGCGAGTGGGGGCTGGCTCTCTTTATCGGGGTGCCGCTGCCGGGAACGGGGGCCTATACCGGAGCCTTCGGGGCCTATCTGCTGGGATTCGACCGGCGACGCTTCTGGTGGGCCAACATTTTCGGCGTGCTTATCGCCTGTCTGGCCGTCGTGGTGCTCTGTCTGCTGATCGAGCATGGGGTGGTGGCGGAGGACAGCCTACTGCGGAGAGTCTTTATGAACGAGGACAGCCTGCTACGCAGGATCTTTCTGAAGCTGTTTGCGGCACCGGGGGCAGAGTAGGAGCGTCAGATGAGTGAACAGATCAACTATCGTGGCTGGGAGGCGGTGCGTCTGGCCAACCGTGAGATCGAGCTGGTGGTAACGCACAGTGTAGGCCCGCGCATCATCCGGCTGGCCTTCAAGGGGGAGGAGAATCTGCTGGCCGAGTATGAGGAGCAGATGGGCGGCAGCGGCGAGAGCGAGTGTCGCATCCGCGGCGGACACCGCCTCTGGGTGGCACCCGAGGCCAAACCGTGGAGCTATGAGCCCGACAATCTGCCGTGTGAGTCGGTTGAGCTGATCACCAACGGCGTGGCGGTGCGACAGGCTCCCGGAGAGCTGACCTCGATCGCCAAGGGGCTTGAGATCAGACTCGACCCCGACCGCAACAGGGTCGAGGTGCGGCACATCTTTACCAACAGGGGGACGCAGCCGGTGCGTTGCGCCACCTGGGGCATTACAATGTTGGCACCCGGTGCTCTGGGCATCATCCCATTGCCGCCCAGGGTGGCCCACTCCGAGGAGGTGGCGCCGACCCAGAATTGGAGCTGCTGGGGCTATACGGCGCTCAACGATCCGCGCCTGACCTTTGGCGACAACTACCTGCTGGTTCAGCAGACCGACAATCCGGCCCCCAACAAGATCGGGCTGCGCCAGCGGGCCGGTTGGGGCGGTGCGCTGGTGGGTGACAAGCTCTTTGTGAAGTATTTTGAACACCATGAGGGGGTGCCCTACCCCGATGGCGACGTCAACTTCGAGTGTTACGTCGATGGACGCACCCTCGAACTGGAGAGTTTGGGACCGTTGCAGACGCTGGTTCCCGGTGAGAGTGTCAGCCGCAGCGAGTTCTGGCAACTGCACCGCAAGCTGCCATCGTGCCGCAGCGAGGCCGAGATCGAACGTTGCGTCAGGCCGCTCGTTTGAAGCGTGAGAGGATGACGCAGAGCATCGTGAGGAGCAGCCCGAGGGAGACAAGCGGATAGAAGAGGTCGAGCCGTTCGAGGCGCACCATCTGTCCCAGCACGAGCGGCGCCACAATTACCCCCAGGGCGCCGATCGCGACCACAACTCCGACCACACTGCCGCTGCGCCCGCTCTGTGTGGCCGCTGCAAGCGCCACCAGCATCGGCCAGATACCGGCGAAGAAGAAGCCGCTGCCGGCAAAGAGCAGCAGGCTGAACCGCCAGTGGTCTACCCAGTGTTGCAGCAGCAGCAGGGTAATACTGATGAGAGCGAGACCGAGCACCAGCCGTTCGGTGGGCCACTCCTCCGGCAGCAGTGAACAGACAATACGCCCTACCGCCGTGCCGCCCCACAACAGTGTGATCCCCATGATGGCCCAGCGTTCCGGCGCCACAAGCTGCGTCTGCAGATAGAGCGCCGCCCCCACCCCGACACCCGACTCGGCCAGGACATAGCCGAAGACGGCGAGCGCCAGCAGCCAGACGTAGCCCTGCCGCAGCGGTTGCATGAGATCACGGAAGCCGGTCGTCCCGGTTACGGTGCGCCGTCCCTCCGAGACACCGAAGTAGAGGGCCAGGAGCAAGAGAGCCAGGAGGCCTTCGACAGCAAAGAAGAGACGCCAAGAGACGCCCCGGGGGAGCAGCCAGGCCATCAGGCCGGGTCCGCCAGTGGCACCGAGGCTATAGGCCACCTGCATCGTATTGATGACGGCTTTGCGCCGGTGCGGAAAGAGATCGGCCACCAGGGCGGTGCCGAGAGCCTCCAGCACGCCGCCGCCGATACCGAGCAGCATGGCGGCAAGGGCAGCATGCGCGATGGTAGGGGCCAAGTACCAGGTAAAACTGCCAGCGGCCACGATAAAGGTGCCCCACTTAATCACGGTGACTTTACCGATGCGCTCGCCCACGATGCCGCTGACCAGCGTGGCGCAGCAGAAGGTGGTAAACTGCAGCGCCATAAGGCGGGTGACGGTGATGGTGGTGACGTTGAGTTCGCGGGCGACACGTAGCAGGGCCGCAGGCAGAATGGCCGCCGAGAGGGCAAAGACGAGCATGGCGCCAGAGCCAGCGACCAGGGCGATGGCGCGGCTCCGTGTGGTGACAGGCGCACCGGCCGGCAGCGGGAGGGAGTGTTTCATGAAGCGACATACCATATACTTTCGCCCCCGCGAGTGCAACAGCACTGTGTGAGGCGATGCCGCTTGAGAGTTGGGGGAGGAGTCGCTAGAATAGGGGTCTATATGTCGGCTTCCTATCCAACCTCTGTGCCACGACGCGCCTGGATCGCCTTTGATACGACCCAGCAGCCGCCGCTGGCGGTAGCTGCCTGGCGGCGGGCCGGCACGTTGCGCACCGTGCCGCTGGCAGCGGCGGCGGCAGTGCGGCAGCGTCCGGCGGGGCGTCGTACACTGCTGGCCTTGCCGATGCAGCGCATCTTTTGCGAGTATTGCGAACCGCCGGCCCGTTCGCGCCGCCAGGCCGAACGTCTCGCACCGGGGCTGCTTGATCTGCGTCTGCCACTGCCGATCGAACGTTGTGCGGTAGCGCTCCTGCCTGCGCTCGCGGCGGATGGCAGCAACTCCAAAACCGCACTGCTGGCCTACGCTGCCCCCACGACCCTGCTGGCAGAGCTCGGTAGCACTCCTGAGCAGCCTGATGGCGAGTTGCTGGTACCGGCAGCCGTGCCTCTCTGGCAGATGGCGCTGGAGCAGGCTGCGACCCGCCCTGATGAGATTCAGATGGTGCTCCATGCCACCCGTGATGCCTGGTGCCTCCTGATCGGACGCGGCCGGCTCTTGCAACACGTCCTAGCACTGCCGGTGGACGATCATACCGGTCTGGGGCGCAACTTGCAGCTCTTTATGCAACGCTGGGAGAGCCGCAGGAGCCGGCTCCACCTGACAGGTCCCGGGGCCAATGAGGCGCTGCGGCAGCAGTTGCAGGCCAGCCCCGCGCTGGCAGAGTGCAGTATCACACTGGCTCCCGAACCGGCGACGGCCCTAGCCGCAACTCTGGCCCGTATGGCGGCAACGGGGCGTCATCTGGCAGACCTGCGTCCCGCCTGGCGCCCCCACCCGGCAGCAGAGCGCCGTCAAGCGCTGCGGAGGGCGGCGCTGCTCGGTCTCACGGCCGCTGCCGCGCTGCTGCTGCCGGCCTTCAATCTGGTACAACTGCTCGAGACACGAGCCGCCGTGGCAGAGTGTGATCGTGCCCTCACCGCTGCCAGCCAAACCCTGGCAGGACGCCCGCTGCCGGGTAGCGGCGCTGCCAACATCGAATTGGCGCGCAACGAGTTGGCTGGGCGCTTAAACCCGGCAATCGAGGCCTTTGTGGAGCCGCCCCTGCTGACACACCTCCCCGACCTGCTGCACGTAGCCTCCCTGCGTGGCATCACGCTCGCCCGGGTGGCGGTGAGCGGAGCGCGTATCGAACTGTCGGGTTCAGCCAGCAGCGAGGCCGATGTGGCCGTGTTACGCGAAACGGCACGCCGTCGCGGTCTGCTACCGGCCCTGGAGGTGACTCCCGGCAGCGGCAGCCGTACTGCCTTTCATGGCACACTGATGCGTCAGGAGGCGCTGCCATGAGCCGTTGCCACTCGCGTCATACTGCTCTTGCCGCCGCCGTCATACTGCTGGCGGCTCTCGGGGCGACCCTGCTGCTGCGCCGCCAGACCAACCTGCTGCAGGAGCGGTTTGAGAGCCGGCAGGCGCTCCTGCAGCGGCTGCGCCCCGATCTTGAGCGTGCCGAACGATATGCCGATGCCGAGCTGCTGCTGCTCAGCGCCGCCACCGCTACCCCGCCCCTGCCGCCGGCCGACGCCCCTCCGGCCGAACGCAGCGAGCAGCGACGCCTGGCCGTAGTTGGCGACTGGGAGGGGCTGCAGCATGCGCTTGGCTGGTCCGATATCGAGACGCTCGATGCCTTTCGTCTGATAAACCACTACGCCACCAATCCGCCTCCCTGGCGGCTGGCCGGCCTTAAACTGGAGGCGCTGGAGCAGCAGGCCCACTGCCGGCTCGAACTGCTGCTTGAGAGCGCTTTATCAAATGGCGCCTTTATGCCATAATTGCCTTTTTCAAGCCCCCAGCCGTTTCTGTAAAGATGAAGAGCAAAACCGACCTGAAAGCCGCCTACCGGACCATCCTCGACGACCCCTTCCCCGCCGATCTCGAAATCTCGTTTGGCAGCGGCAGCGCCCGCCAGACGCTGCGCTATGAGAAGGTGGTGTGGCAGATCGACGACGCCGTGCGCGGCCTGCGCTATGGCGAGAATCCCGACCAGCCAGCCGCACTCTACAAGCTGATCAACGGCAATCTGGCGCTCGGCGCCGTGGAGTCGATCCAGCCGGGACGCCACCTCGCCTCCGACCCCGAGCTGTTACAGTTTGGCAAACACCCCGGCAAGACCAACCTCACCGATGCCGACAACGCCCTCAACATCCTGCGCTACCTCATGGCGCAGCCGTGTGCCGTCATCGTCAAACATAACAACCCCTGCGGGGTGGCCCTCGGCACAACATTGGCCGAAGCCTACTACCGGGCCAACAAGGCCGACCGCCTTGCCGCCTTCGGCGGCTGCATTGCCCTCAACCGCACCTGCGACCTCGAGACGGCGCAACTGATCGCAGCCAACTACGCCGAGGTGGTGCTGGCGCCCGACTTTGCCCCCGGGGTGATGGCGCTCTTTGCAGCCAAAAAGAATCTGCGCGTCATGCGCATCGGCGATATCATTCGCCTCACCGACTACGCCGCCACGCGGGTGGTCGACTTCAAGGCGCTGATCGATGGCGGCCTGGTGGCGCAGTGGTCGTTCCAACCCAAGGTGCGGCGTGTGGACGACTTCCTCCCGGCCAGCACCGAACACCAGGGAGTGACGCACACTATCAAACGTGAACCGACCCCGCGTGAACGCGACGACCTGTTCTTCGGCTGGCTGGTGGAGACGGGGATTACGAGCAACTCCGTCATCTACGTCAAGGATGGCGTCACCGTCGGGATCGGTACCGGCGAGCAGGATCGTGTCGGTGTGGCCGAGATTGCCCGCGACAAAGCCTACCGCAAGCTGGCCGACTGGCTCGCTTTTGAACGCCACGGCAAACCCTATAATGAGCTGGGCAACGCCGACCAGCGCCGCGCCCTCGATGAAGAGGTGGCCGCCTGCCACGGCGGCCTTGAGGGGAGCTGCATGGTCTCCGACGCCTTCTTCCCCTTCCGCGACGGGGTCGAGGTGGGCATCCGTGAAGGTGTCTCGGCGATTGTGCAGCCGGGCGGTTCACTGCGCGACTGGGATGTGATCGACTGTTGCAACGAGGCCGACGTGGCGATGGTCTTTACGGGACAGCGCTGTTTCAAACATTAGCACCTCTGTTTAAGGGAGAATTTTTATGTGGGACTATACTGAAAAGGTGATGGATCACTTTCGCAATCCACGCAACGTCGGCACGATCGAGCAGCCTGACGGAGTCGGCACGGTCGGCTCACTGGCGTGTGGTGATGCCCTGACGCTGATGTTCAAGCTCGATGAGTCGGGCCGCATCTGCGATGCCAAGTTCAAGACTTTCGGCTGCGCCAGCGCCATCGCCGCCTCTTCGGCCCTCACCGAGATGGTGTTGGGGCTGACAATTGAAGAGGCCGCCGCGATTACCAACCAGGAGATCGCTGCCTATCTCGGCGGACTGCCCGACCAGAAGATGCACTGCTCGGTGATGGGACGCGAGGCGCTGGAGGCGGCAATTCTCAACTATCGTCGCGGCGAGCCGCTGCCCGAGAATGGAGAGGCCGCCAGGATCGTCTGCCACTGCTTCGGTGTCTCGGAAGCCGAAGTGTTGCGCGTCATCAATGAGAACCGGCTGGAGAGCGTCGAAGCAATCACCAACTTCTGCAAGGCCGGCGGCGGTTGCGGCAACTGCATCCCGGAGCTGGAGGAGCTGCTGGAGCAGGCGATAGCCGCCAGGAGCGAAACAGCGCCACCGCCGGCAGCGCCGCAACGCCTCACCAACCTGCAACGCATCCGCCTGATCGAAGATGTGATCGAGCGTGAGATCCGCCCGCTGTTGCGCCGCGACCAAGGCGATGTGGAGCTGGTCGATATCGACGGTTCACGCGTGATCATCGCCTTCCGCGGCATGTGTGCCGGGTGCCAGAGCGCAGAGCTGACGCGCCGTGACCTGATTGAGGCCAAGCTGCGTGAATATGTCGCCAACGACATCGTCGTCGAGGAGGAGCGCTGAGATGGCAACTCCACTAGTCTATCTCGACAACAACGCCACCTCCCGCGTCTCGCCCTCAGTAGTGGCGGAGATGGAGCCCTTTTTTACGGCGCGCTGGGGCAATCCCTCCTCGATGCACCGCTTCGGCGGCTCTGTCATGCGTGAGATCGAGGAGGCTCGCGCCCGGGTGGCCGCCCTGATCAACGCCGATCCCGGCGAGATCGTCTTTACAAGCTGCGGCACCGAGAGCAACAACATGGCGATCTACGGCGCTGCCGAGGTGCTGGGGCCAGAGACGACCATCATCACCTCACGCGTGGAGCACCCTGCGGTACTCGGACCCTGCCGCCACTTCCACGACGACCACGGCTACCGTGTGGTCGAGCTGGGGGTCGATGGTGGCGGCCGCCTCGATCTCGACGCCTTGCGCAGTGAGTTGCGCAACGGACCGGCGCTGGTTTCGCTGATGTGGGCCAACAACGAGACGGGCGTCCTCTTCCCGCTGGCCGAGATCGCCGAAATCGTCAAGGCCGCCGGTGGCATCCTCCATACCGACGCCGTGCAGGCCGTCGGCAAGGTGCCGATCGATGTGCGCCGCATCCCGGTAGATATGCTCTCGCTCTCGGGACACAAGCTCCACGCTCCCAAAGGGGTCGGGGCGCTCTATATCCGGCGCGGCACACGTCTCAAGACCTACATGATCGGCGGCCACCAGGAGCACGGCCGGCGCGGTGGCACCGAAAATGTGCCCTACATCATCGGTCTGGCACAGGCCTGTACCGAGGCGGCGCAACATCTGGCCGAGAGCGACCGGGTCGCCCGGTTGCGTGACCGCCTGGAGGCCGGGCTGCTGGCCACCTGCCCCGATGCCACTGTCAATGGCGACCGCCACCAGCGCATTCCCAATACCACCAACATCAGCTTCGCCTATATCGAGGGGGAGGCGATTCTCTACCATCTGAGCGACCTCGGCATCTGCGCCTCCTCCGGCTCAGCCTGTACCTCGGGGACGCTGGAGCCGTCACACGTCATCCGCGCCATGGGCATCCCCTTCACTTCAGCACACGGCTCGATCCGCTTCAGCCTGAGCCACGACACCACCGACGCCGATATCGACTACGTCTTGCAACAGATGCCGCCGATCGTCGCCAAGTTGCGTGCGATGTCGCCCTTTGTCTAGCCAGCCCTTCCGAAAGCGAGTATTGCCATGCGTCACAGCAAAGTTCTGGCGCGCCTGCGCGCCGACCAACCGGTAATGATGTGCAGCGTCACTATGGGCGTCAGCGCCATGACCGCCGAGATGGCCGGTCTCTTCGGTTTCCATGCCGTCTGGCTCGACATGGAGCATCGTCCCCTCACCTGGCGCGAGGTGGAGACGCTGATTATGGGTACGCGCCTCGGCGATACCGATGCCGTGGTACGCATCCGCAAGGAGGAAGGCTATGCCACCTTCATGCGCCCGCTGCAGGATGGCGCCAGCGGCCTCATGGTGCCGCATGTGCGCAGCGCCGGCGAAGCGGCCCGCTGGGTGGAGTATGCGCGCTACGCCCCGCAGGGACGGCGCGGGCTCGAAAATGTGATGCGCGATGCCGACATGGGGCTGGCAACCACAGCCGACTATCTGGCGCATACCAGCCGCGAAACCTTCCTGATCCTGCAGATTGAAGACCTGGAGGCGATCGCGGCGCTTGATGAGATCGCCGCCGTGCCCGGCTACGACATCCTCTTTGTCGGCCCGGCCGATCTCTCGCATGGCTATGGCGTCACCGGCGAGTTGCGCCATCCCAAGGTGCAGGCCGCCATTGAAGAGGTGGCTGCGGCCGCCGCCCGCCACGGCAAGTGGTGGGGGCTGCCGGTAAGCTCGGTCGACGACGCCGCCCGCTACATCGACCTGGGCGGCCGCTTCTTCAACTTTGGCGGCGACTACGGCTGGATCCGCAGCGGCATGCAGCAGGTGAGCCGGGCCTTCGGCGAACGCTTCGGCAACTAGCCTCAGCCCTCGCTGATCGTCGCCTTCTCGCGCAGGTCGTTGACGTAGTGGGTCAAGGCTTCGCCGCGCCGGACATGGCGCAGGAAGTCGCGCACATTGTCGTGGGCTTCGTCAAAATCGGCCTCCTGCTCCGCCTCCTGATCGCTCTTGTAGATGATGTGGTAGCCGAACTGCGTTTTGATGACCGGACTCAATGCGCCTACCTCCATCTCAAAGGAGACCTGATCAAACTCCGGCACCATCATGCCGCGTGAAAACCAGCCGAGGCTACCCCCTTCGCTGCCGCTGGGGCAGTCGCTGTGTTTGGCCGCCAGGTCGGCGAAGTCGGCTCCCCCGACCGCCTGCTGCCGAATCTCCTCCAGCCTGGTGCGCGCCGCCGTATGGGCCGCTTCCGACTCATCTGCCGGCGTAATCAGAATATGCTGTGCCAGCACCCGCTCCGGCACCCTGTACTCAGCATGGTGCTGCTCGAAGTGCTGCCTGATCTCCTCCTCGCCGGGCTCCGCTGCGGTGGCGGTGATGCGTTCCACCAGAATATCGACGCGCCGGCCGCGCCGGATCTGGTCACGCAATGTCTCTTCGGCCAGCTTCTGCTGCTGCAAGAGCGCGGCGAACTTCTCAGGGCCGCCGGCCTCGGCGGCAAACCCGGCGATCCGCTCCGACACCTCCTCATCACTGACCGTGATCCCGAGGCGCTCCACCTCTTCGAAGAGCAGCTTGGCGCCGATCGCCTGCTCTATCGCCTTTTTGCGCAACAGCGGCAACTGGGCCCGCACCTGCTCTTCAGACATATGCCGGGCGTAAAACTGCATCAGGCGCGAAAGCTCGTAGAGGATCGCCTCGGCTGGAATCTCCTGGCCGTTAACGGTGATTTTGGGGAGGGAGTCGGACATTATCGGTCTCGTTGGTTTGTGGTGGTTAAACTCTCTTCAGCAGCCGGCCGCTTTGGCTCTCTCCCAGAGTGCGTCGAGCTCCGCCAGCGTACAGTCGCGCATCTGGCGGTCGCCGGCGGCCAGCGCCGCTTCGATCCACTGAAAGCGGTTGCTGAAGCGGCCGGTGCTGCCGCGCAAGGCCTCTTCGGCATCGATCTTGAGAAAACGGCAGAGATTTACAAGTGAAAAGAGGAGGTCGCCCATCTCGGCCGTCATGGCGGCCTGGTCGCCGGCAGCCACGGCCTGCTCCAATTCGGCCAGCTCTTCGTCGATTTTGGCCCGCGGACCGGCCGCTTCCGGCCAATCAAAGCCGACACGTGAAGCCTTGCTCTGCACCCGCTGGGCCTGCAGCAGGGCCGGTAGCGCCGCCGGCACACCGGCCAGGGCTGAACGGGCTGCCGGCGGCGCTGCCGCACGCTCAGCCTGTTTGATCTGCTCCCAGTTGCGCAGCACAGCCTCGGCATTGTCGACTGCTGTGGTGCCGAAGACGTGGGGATGGCGGCGTTCCAGCTTCTCGACCAGACGCCATGCCACATCATCAAGCGTGAAGGCCCCCTGCTCCTCGCGGATGACGGCCTGAAAGACAACCTGGAGCAGGACGTCGCCCAACTCTTCGGCATGTGCCTCGAGGTCCTCCCCCTCCATTGCCGCCAACAGCTCGTAACACTCTTCCAGCAGGCACGACTTCAGTGTGGCCAGGCTCTGCTCACGATCCCAGGGGCAACCGCCCGGACCGCGCAACTGCCGCATTACGTCCCATAGCCGTACCATCCCCGGCAGTCTGCCGGGCTCGCTCTCCGCGCCGCTCACGGGCGCTTCGTTCTGCATCGCTAGCGCGCCTGCCCGGCCGGACGCCACTCATCCAGCCGCAGAGCCTGCAACAGAGCGGCCAGAACCGGCTCCTCCAGCGAGTCGAAGCAGTCATAGGCACCGCTGTAGTCCTGATAACCGGTCAGTTTGTCGGGGATGGCCACCACAGCAAGCCCGGCTGCCAGCGCCGCCTTGTGCGAAGCGCCACTGGCGACGATGGCGACACAGAGACGGTCAACCAGCTCCATTTTCTCGCGCACCCGTGCCCAGACCTCGCGTGAAAAAGCGCCGGCCAACGGTGACGAACCGGAGCTGAAGCGTCGCACACCGACACACTCCAGCAGTGGCTCCAGCACCACCTCGGCCGCGGCCGCCGGCAGCTTGGTGAGCAGCCCCACCTGCACGCCGCGTGCGGTCAACCCGCGTACCAGCGCCACCACCGGGTGGTCTGCCGCCACCACGTCCTCCTGCAACGCCTCAACATAGGCGGCTTGCAAGGCAGTGGCCAACTCGCCTTTGGCCTTGCCGCCAACAGCCTGCGCCAGCTTGACGAGCCCCGTTTCCAGCGGCTCCCCCTGCAGATAGCGGGTAAAGAGTCCCTCATCGAGTGTGATACCCGCGGGAACCAGAGCTTCACGTACGGCCTGATAGAGCTTCTGCATGCCATTCAGCACAATGGTATCGACTTCGATGATACAGCCCTGCAAAAGGGGCTTGGGAGAGTTCTTGCTCATACTGCTAATGCTCCAGTCTATTTTGAAAGAGAAGAGGGCCACGGCCGCAGCCGCGCCATCAATCACCAGCTATACCCGTCTGGTATAGCCAAAAATAGACTTAATAGCGCCATACGTCAACGGAAAAACGAAATCGGCGGTAATCGGTCAGTGACAGGGGGACTCACTGGGGACAGAGAAGACTCACTGGGGACAGAGAATGCGAGGGGCATTGTGATTTCTATGTTTACTCTCCCAGGACGGAGATAATCGAGACAAAAGGGAAGCGTAGCCGAAGGCAGAATGAATGAACATCAGGAAGTCCTGCAGCAAACTATCGGCTTGGCAAATGGAAGCGAAATACTTTATAATACCCGCACCTGCAACGGGAAGTTGTTCCCGGGGTTGCACAGCAAGCGAGAGGAGACTTTATGAATGGTTCTGATTGGCGCGGTGAAGTGATCAGGATGGCGGAGTTTGTCGACTACGCCAGCAGCTCGATCGTCAGTAAAACGCTGCTCGAGCGCAAGGCGGGGACCTTGACGCTCTTTGCATTTGATCAGGGGCAGGGGTTGAGCGAGCATACCGCCCCCTACGATGCCACCGTGCTGGTGGTCGATGGCAAGGCGACGCTGATTATCGATGGCAAACCGCTTGTGGCCTGCGCCGGCGAGATGGTCATCATGCCGGCCAACATCCCCCATGCGGTACGAGCCGAGGAGCCGTTCAAGATGCTGCTGATCATGATCCGCGAAAAGGTGCCGGCTACGTAGCCGGTTAGCGTTCACCCATGAAGCGCGCGTTGGCAGTCGTGGTAAAGTAGCGCCGCAGTCCACAATATTCGAGCAGCAGTTGTTGCTGCTCGATCTTGACCACCTTGACGCCATCCTCATTCTCTTCGCCGACCGTCAGCATGCGGCCATTGATCAAGGCGCTGCCACGTGCGCCGCCACCGACGATGGCGGTGATCTCCAGTTCGGGCCAGACCACGGTTGCTACCGGTTGCGCAGGAGGTGTGGCGGTGGCCCGGCGCGGCGGCTCTTTGCTGCCCGGGGTTACAGCGGGCTGGCCGGGAGGTGGCGGACGCTGCCAGGGAGAGGCCGACGGAGGCGTGGCAGCAGGCTCGGCGACGAGATTGGTGCGGCTTGCATCTGGCGCTGGCAAGTCGGCTGCCTGCCGCTCATCCACCATTTTGAGCACGGCCAGCGTCTTGGCAATGGGTCGCTTCAGCAGCGAAGAGCTGTTAGCGGCGGTCGGCTCGGCCGTGGCGGCGGGAGTCGATTGCCGC
Source organism: uncultured Lentisphaerales bacterium (assembly GCA_964599645.1). Lineage (GTDB taxonomy): Bacteria > Verrucomicrobiota > Kiritimatiellia > RFP12 > JAAYLN01 > JAAYLN01. The sequence goes on from CAZRGQ010000013.1 coordinate 26,048, forward strand.
TGTGGCCAGCTGCCGGGCAGCAGCGAGCGCACTTTGGCGGTGAGGGCGACAACGGCGGAGTTGAGTGAGCGCTCTTCAGAGCCATGCGCCCGATAGTGCCAGAGGTAGTAGAGCGCGGCCCCCATGACAAGGAGCAGCAGGAGCAGCATCAACAACGGCAGCAGCCAGTGGGTGCGACGCCGTGCCGGGGCGATATCTGGTTTGGCTTTAGCGGCCGGCTCTGCCTCGATATGGCCGGTTGCAGAGTTGTCCGGCACAGGGGGTGGCGTTACGGCGGCGGGCGGCATGGAGGGCGGTTCAAGCGGCAGCAGCAGGTCGTCGGCAGGCGGCAGAGGCGCAGACTCAAAGAGAGGGGGCGCCGGCTCCAACAAGTCGGCTACAGGCTGCAAGTCTGGCGGGTTGGAGGCGACTGCCTGCCCGGCCGCGCTCTGCTCCGGTGGTACCAGGAGCATCGGTGGCGGCTCCAGACGCGCCGCTTCAGGCGGGGGTGTCAGCTCGACGGGTGGCGGTTTGAGGCGCACCACCTCCGGCGCAGGCTTCAATTTGGCAGCGGCGGTTTTGGATTTTTGCGCCGCAGGGGCGGGCTGCAGCCGCAGGGGCGGCGGCTTGAGCTCAATCAAGGGCGCGGGAACGGATCTCTCCTTATCTGCCGCCGCTGGCGGTGCAGCTCTCTGCGGCGGAAGCAGTGGCGTCTCTTCTGACGAGAGCGCCAAGGTTAAACTCCCTTTGCGGGTCTGTCCGTCGCTCTATTCTCAAGCGCCTTATCGATAACGGCCAGCAGATCGCGACTGGTGAAGGGTTTTGCCAGAAACTGCGTGACGGTGGCAGGATCGTGCAAGCTCACCTCATGTTCGCGGTAACCGCTCATGACAATCGCGGGCAGGCTGGCAACGCGCGCTCGCAGGGCAGCACAGGTTTCACTGCCATTCATGCCGGGCCCCATGTTGGCATCGATCAGGGCGAGGTCGAAGCTCTCAGGCGCCCGGTCGAAGAGCTTGAGCGCCGCTTCACCGTTGGGCGCCGAGGCAATCTCCAGCTTCCGGCCCCTGAGGATGATCTCAATCAGGCGGATAATGGCCGGATCGTCATCGGCTACCAGAACTTTAATGCCTTGCCGGGTTTCGGACTCGACCTTGCATTCTGATTGAGAAGGCGGCGCCGCTCCGGGGTCGGCTGCGACGGCTTCCGGCAGCGGTGGCGGCGCCGGAAAACGAAGAGCACCCTCTGTGTCGCGGGCGAAAGGCAGCAGAATGCGGAAGCGGGTACCTTCGCCCGATTTGCTGCTGACATTGATACCACCACCATGCGCCCGCACGATGCCGAGGCAGGCTGAGAGTCCCAGACCACGCCCCATCGATTTGGTTGTAAAGAAGGGGTCGAAAATCCGCTCCAGTGTACGTGAATCCATGCCATGACCGGTATCGTTCACCTCAATCAAGGCGTAGTCGCCGACTGCCAGCGGATGTTGCGAGTGGTAGCTCTCAAGCCGGGCGGCTTCAGGAGTTACATGGGACGTTGTCAGACTGATAGTACCGGAGAGCGAGGACATGGCATCGGAGGCATTCAGGATCAGGTTCATCACGACCTGCCAGATCTGGGTGGCATCGGCCCTGATGAGCGGCATCTTCTCGCCAAATCCCGTCAGCAGCTCGATCTGCGGTGCAATGGTACGCCGCATCAGCCGCACCAGATCCTGCAGCAGCTCATTGAGGTTGACCTCTTCAAAGGTGAAGTTGCCCTGGCCGGCGTAGGAGAGGATCTGGCGCGTCAGCGAAGAGGCGCGGATCATGGCAAGGCGGATATTCTCAACCGCCTCCTGTGAGGCGTCTGATAGCCGCTCCTGCGTCAAAGCATCGAGATTGCCGAGGATCACCGTGAGGACGTTGTTAAAGTCGTGTGCCATGCCGCCAGCCAGGATGCCGAGGCTTTCGGTTTTCTGCAACTGGGCCATCTTGGCCTCGATACGGGCGCGTTCGTGGAGCGCACGGTGGCGATCTGTCACGTCGCGTACCAGCACCATCACCTGGTGCTGGTCGAGGCGTGCCATGCGCACCTCAACCCAGGAGGGCGTCGGACCGTTGCGTTTGAGGTTGTATTCGAAAAACTGCAACTGGCCGGAGTTCAACACTTCGACGATCCGCTCGGTAAAGAGAGCTCCGGCCAGGGGGGCCTCTGTGTTGGGCTGACTCAGGTCGAGCCCGACAGAGGGATCGCCGAAGACGCGACTGACCCGCCCTCCCTGCTGCGTAGCGATCTCGGTCACCACCCCCTCGCGGTTGACGATAAATATCAGATCGGGTGTCGTGGTCAAAAGCGCCCGCATATGGGCATTATGGGCGGCCAGCTTCTCCTGGTCGTCATCGATCGCCGTAAGCATCTCATCGATGGTGCGGGCCACGATGCCGAACTCATCACGCCGTTTCCAGTTGAGTCGCCGTTTGCCCGGCCTCTCACTGCCCAGCCCCTGGATATCGGCTACCAGGCGCGTCAGCGGATTAAGCACGGTACGACCCTGCACGACAAAGAGCGGAATCACGTAGAGCGAACCGACGCAGGCGATGAAGAGCGTTAGCCATGAGAGCGCCAGCTCTGCCAGGCCCTTGAAGGAGTGGGGCAGGTCGACCATCAACGAGACGACCGGGTGTCCATAGATGTCGTAGAGCGGTAACCTGGCGCGTACCGGCTCGCTGGCACGCCACATCGCGGGGATATCAAAGACAAAAGACTCGGCCACGATCTCCTCGGTGAGCCTCTCACGCCGCCCGGCATGTGAAATCGCCGTCTCCTCTTGCCGTGTCGTCGTAAGGGTGGGAAAGCCCGGTGTAATACGCCGTAGCAGGTTGGCATTGTCCAACTCCCGCCCCACCACGACCATACCCAGCCAGCCGGCATTCTCGCCCGCTGTCTGCCTGACCGGTGCGACCGCCACCAGCATCGTGCCGCCCGGAAGAGCCAGGAGACCGCTGGTTGCCTTAAACTCGCCACTGTTAAAGCCGGCCACGAGACGCATACCGGGCGAGAGGTGCTGCTCCAGATCGCTGGCAGCGTGCTGCTCGTCAGCGGCCTCAGCCGGCTCAGCCTCACTCTGTGCCAGGCGAAACCACTCAGAACGCACAGAGCCAGAGGTGGTGGCCACGGCCACCATATCGACACCCAGACGGTCGAGCAGCGTAACATTCCAATCGTTGGTGGTTCCCTGCGGCAGGTAGTGAGGTTCGTTATTGAGCAACGCACGAAGCGGAGCCGATTCAGCAGTAGCCACAGCCAGTGAGGTCAGGTGCTGCTGCTCATTGTCAACCGTCCGCCTCACCTCCGGCAGTGAGCGTATCAGGCTGTTGGCGGCCTGTTTAAGTGAAAAGAGCACCACCATGCGCCCACCCGCGTAGAAGACTCCCAGAAGGATCAAGAGTCCCAGTCCGGAGGTGAGCGCTAACTTGCTGCGAACCTTCATCGATTGCTATGGAGTGAATAGACATCGCCGGAATCTGATACCACGACTCCGGTTTGGCGGAGAGGGGGGGATTCGAACCCCCGGTACCGGTTAAAGCCGGTACGGCGGTTTAGCAAACCGCTGCTTTCAGCCGCTCAGCCACCTCTCCAAAGGTGACAACCACCCGCTAAAGGTGTGGTTAAGCGCATACTTTACGAATAATGGCTCGATTATACAAGACCAAAGTTATCAAAAAACAAAGACCGGACCGAGCAGGAAGGAGGTATCATCGGTCGTGGCATGTTCCATGTGGTCGAAACGCAGACTGAGGCCCCAATTGCGCGTGACTGCTGTAACCAGGCGCAGATGCAGGCTGTTGAAATTCTCCTGCCCCGCGCGACTGTCCTGGTAGATATATTTGGCATTGAGGTTGAGCATGCGCCAGCGCCAATCGGCTGTGATGCCATACATCCAGGAGTTGTTTTTGATCCTGGTATTGGAGAACTGCATCCCGGTCCGCTCCCAACCATAGCCGAAATAGGGATTGAGGGAGAGGTGCCACGGCTTGATGCGGATCATGGGACCGGCCTTGACCTGCGGTACGCGCACCCTGATTGTGCCGCTGCTACGGTGCGGACCGAGGTTGATATCCTTGATGTCGTGGTAGAGATGTCCCGCGCCGAGATTCCAGGTAATGACGGCATCGGGATCGCCGTAGAGGTTGAGATAGAAGAGATTGCCGATCACATCGATATCGTCGGCCGCCTCGGTCAGGAACAAGAAGTTGTTGATTACCAGATGAGGGTGCGCCGCCATCAGGTAGGCGCCATACTCCGGGGCGTTTTTGGTATACTCGACCACGTTGCCCTCACGGTCGGTGCGCTTCAGGGCGTTGTGGTTGTAGCCAAACATCGGGCTCGCCACCCAGAACCAGTCGGAGCCCCACTCCCGCTCCTGCTCCAACCCGGCCGTCTCCTGCCCCTGCAGGGCGGAGACCGCCAACAGCCCGACCATCAGCAACAGACGCCCGAGACCATGCAGCGAGATTAGAACTGGCCGTCGCCTGCTTGCGGTTTCTGAATCCATGCTACTCTTCATGCTTTTCCCCGATTTAAAAGACCCCGATATGGGTAAAGAGACGCATAATACCCTAACGACGGGGAAGGTCAACCATTATATAGCCTACTGCCCCTTGATAAAGGGCTTCGGCTCCTGGTTGTAGACTTTGGAGAGTGGCGGCACAGAGTGGATCAGCCAGACGTTGGCGCCGATGACCGAGTCGTGGCCGATCGTGGTTGTGCCACCGAGGATGGTGGCCCCGGCGTAGATCACCACGCGGTCGCCGACATCGGGATGACGCTTGACACCCTTTACCAGATTGCCATCTTCATCGCGGGCAAAGCTGAGCGCCCCCAGCGTGACCCCCTGATAGAGTTTGACCCGCTCGCCGATGACGCACGTCTCGCCGATCACAACGCCGGTACCGTGGTCGATAAAGAAGCCGCGGCCGATCGTGGCCCCCGGGTGGATATCGATCCCCGTGCGCGTATGCGCATATTCGCTCATGACACGTGGAATCAGCGGCACCCCGGCCCGGTAGAGGCAGTGGGCAATGCGGTGCACGGCGGTGGCAAAGAGCCCCGGATAGCTCATCACAATCTCCATGGTGGAGCGCGCGGCCGGATCCCCTTCGTATGCCGCCCGGATGTCTGCCTGCAGCATGGTACGGATAGCCGGCAGAGCGTCAAAGAGTTGTGCCGTGGCAGCGATCCCCTGCTCTTTGCAGTCGCCGCAATCCCGGCACTCATCATACTCGCACTGATAGGCAAAGGCGCGGCGGGCCTGATCGGCCAACTGGCTGCCCGTCTCGGCCAGGAGGCGCCTGATCGTCTGGTTGGCCGTCTCATGCGCCAGAGCGTCGTGGCCATGACACCCCGGAAAGAGCAGTGCAATCAAGTTTTCCAGCAGTGCGATTACAGCCTTTTGGCCCGGCAGGTTGCCCTGCCGTGCCGTATTGGCCACAGGACAATTAAGGCAGGGCGACAACTGTTGTACCAGACCATCAAGCCGCTCTTGAATCCATGCATCCATAGGGACAATCAACCTCTCTTCTCTTCCCGTTCAGCGCCGCGCTCAAGCCGTACCACCACCTGTTCTGCGGCGGCATTGGCAAAACCGCAGGCCGCCATCAGCCGTCCGCAGAGCGATGTCGAGAGATAACGCACCTCGCGTATGACGATGTTGTGCCGCCGGCAGAGGTGGATGAAGTCGCGATAGGTAAAGAGGTGGATATTGGGGGTATCGTACCAGTCGTAGGGCAGATGGCGGTTTTTGGGCATACGGCCACTGAAGAGCAGTTTGAGTCGTGTCGGCAGATAACCAAAGTTCGGGAAAGAGACAACGGCATGTTGTGCCACCCGCAAAACCTCCCCAATCACCTGATCTGGACGTCGCATAACTTGCAATGTCTCGTTGAGCACCACTAGGTCGAAGCTGTCGTCGGGCACCAGCCCGAGGGTCCCCTCCCCGGTTCCGGCACGTTCATCATCGGGAATATCGAGGAGCACATGGCTGCCGCCATCGAGCGTCGCCTGTGCTCCGGCAAAGTCGATCTCCAGTCCCGTGCCGTAAACCTCTTTTTCTCGCTGCAGACGCCGCAACAGCGTGCCGCTGCCACAGCCGAGATCGAGCACCCGGCTGCCGGGCGGCACCAGCGCCACGACCGCATCATGGGTGACATTGGCGGCACGGTGCTCCGCCGACTCCAGCGCCGGCGCAGACGGCGCGCCCACCCAGGGCAGGAAGGCATGCACGACTTCGGAGAGTTGATCAATATGGGTTAGAAAGGCGTCATGTCCGGCCGGCGCCTTGAGATGAAAGTAGGAGACCTCTTTGCCCTGCACCAAGAGCGCCTTAACGATCTCCTCCGACTGCTCCGGCGTGAAGAGCCAGTCGCCGCTAAGGGAGACGATCAACATCGGCGCCGTAACCTGCGCAAAGGCTGCTTCAAGCGAGCCATACTCTTCGCGAAGGTCAAACTCATCCATGGCACGTGTGATATGGAGATAAGAGTTGGCATCGAAGCGTTGAATAAATTTACGCGCCTGATGGTCGAGATAGCTCTCAACCTCAAAAGTCGTCCGAAAACGGAGCCGTGCCTTCAACTTGGCCAGCTCACTAGCCTCAATCCACTCGCGACGGCGCGCCCGGCCAAACTTGTCGGCCATTGAGGCCTCAGAGAGGTAGGTGATATGAGCCAGACGCCGCGCCTGGCCCAGTCCCAGCTTCGGCTTGCGATACGACGCATAATAGTTGCCCAAACGCCAGCGCGGATCCTCCGTAATTGCACGGCGACCGATAATATCAAAGGCCAGCGCCTGCGCATTGAGGCTGCTGGCGGCGGCGATCACCAGCGCCCGCCCGACAAAGTCCGGATAGCGAATGGTAAAGTCGAGCACCTGCATACCACCGAAAGAGCCGCCCACGACCGCCAACAGCCGTTCAATACCCAGTTGACGTAAAAACTTATAGTGGACATCGACGATATCACGCACCAAGACCGATGGGAAAGCCGAACCATAAGGCTCTCCCGTTGCCGGATTGATAGAGGAAGGGCCCGTAGTGCCTTTACAGCCAGTCAGAATATTGGCGCAGATCACACAATAGTACCTGGTATCGATACCCCGCCCCTCACCGACCATGCCCTCCCACCAGCCGTCCGGTTCGCTTTCCCCGGGACGAATACCCGCCACATGCGCATCTCCTGTCAAGGCGTGACAGATAAAGATCACATTGGAGCGATCCGGAGCCATACGGCCGCTGATCTCGTAGGTGACCTCAATCTCTTTTAAGACGCCACCCTGTGCCAAGACAAAACCGTCAGGTGGCAGGTCCAAACGCATCACCTGCGGTTGAACCTCCCCGACCGTTTTGCCTGGAAATTTTCTGCCCATAATACTCGCAATAACTCTTGAAATATGAGATATTATGCACCGCTTGAGGGAAATGAGCAACAACTTTCTTGAACAGGCTGACTTCATGGAGCGAAAGCGGCAAAATCACCGTAATTACTAGAGAATAAGCTCTATTTTAGAGTAATACGGTAGACGACGCGCCCGACTATTGACAGGTTATGAACAGGCAAAAACACACCTTGCAGAGCTCTACTGCCAACGAGCGCTGCGACGTCCTCGTGGTTGGCGGCGGCCACGCCGGCTGCGAAGCCGCCTTGGCGGCGGCCCGGCTTGGTTGCAACACTATTTTAATCAGCAATGGTCTCGGCTATAACGCCACCATGCCCTGCAATCCCTCAATCGGCGGGCTGGCCAAATCGCATCTGGTAGCGGAACTAGATGCCCTCGGCGGCGTGATGGCAGAGAATAGCGACTGGAGCGGGATTCTCTTCCGCACACTTAATATGAGCCGCGGTCCGGCGGTTCGTGCCACCCGCGTCCAGTGCGACAAAGCCGTCTATGCTCGCCGTATGCAACTACTGCTCCAGCTTCAGGCCAATCTAACCATGATCGAGGGCGAATGCGGCACAATTCTTTTTGAGCGAGAGGCCGGCACCATAAAAGGCGTAAAATTGGCGAACGGCCATGAGATCAGAGCCGCAACTGTCGTAATTACGGCAGGCACCGCTCTGCGGGGACGCATCTATATCGGCCTTGAGGCGCTTCCCGGCGGCGGTGATGGCCGCGCCGCCACTGATTTAATGGCACAATCACTCCAAAACGAGGGCGGGTTTGAACTGAAACGGCTTAAAACCGGCACGCCGGCACGTCTGGCTGCCGCCACAATCCGATGGGAGCACGTGACGCCCCTGACGGGCGAAGAACCACCACCGCTCTTCTCACTGCGCGGCAGACGCAAATTGTTCCACGTGGAACAAACGCAAGCCAACTGTTCCACGTGGAACAACCAGATACCACTGCAGCCGACTGCGATACCCGACAATTTCAACTATCTGCACCCCTGGCAACCGGGTAGCGCCCAGATTCCCTGCGCCACCACCACTACGTCACTTGAAACGGCCCGTCTGGTACGCGACAATCTTAAGCGCAGCGCCCTCTATGGGGGAGCGATCGCCGGCACCGGCGTACGCTATTGTCCCTCATTTGAGGATAAAATTGTTAAATTTCCCGACCGACCGCAGCATACCGTTTTTTTGGAGCCCGAGGGGCGCTTTACCAACTCTATCTATCCTAATGGTATCTCCAACAGCTTACCGCGTGATGTCCAACTGGAGCTGGTACACTCCATACCGGGCTTGGAGCAGGCAGAACTGCTCAAATTTGCCTATGCTATTGAATATGACGTGATTGACGCTCGGGAACTCGATGCAACCTTGCAGAGCCGTCGCTTTAATGGTCTCTATTTTGCCGGGCAAATCAATGGCACTACCGGCTATGAGGAGGCCGCCGCCCAAGGTTTTATCGCCGGTGTCAATGCCGCCTTGCGGGTGCTGGAGCAAGCCCCGCTGGTGATTGCGCGCTACGAAGCCTACATTGGCGTGATGATCGATGATCTGATCACCAAGGGGATCGACGAACCCTATCGCATGTTCACTTCGCGTGCGGAAAATCGTCTCTCCCTGCGACAGGACAACGCCCACTATCGTCTGCTGCACCATACTAGAAGATTAAATCTGGTCGAGCACGAGCTGGTAGCCACTACCGAGCGAAATGCCGTGTTGCTGCAGCAGGAGATTGAGCGACTTGCCAGTGTGCCACACAATTTTGGCGGTGCACGTGCAGCGGGAGAACCACTGCAACGCAGTGGAGCCAGCTATGCTGCGCTACCTGATGCCAGAACCGATCTGCCGGCCGAAGTGATCGGAGAGATTGAAACCTATTTCCGCTATCGCGGCTACCTGGCGCAGGAGGCACAGCAGATGCAGCAGTTGGCCGCCGATGAAGCCTTGGCCATTCCCGCGACGATTGACTACCACGGGATTGCGGCTCTGCGCTATGAGAGTCGTGAACGCTTGCAACTGGTGCGTCCGGCCAATCTGGGGCAGGCCAGCCGTATCCCCGGCGTGACACCGGCTGATATCATGGTTTTATCAGTTATTATCCGACGTGATTACAGCCGGAAGTGACAGCACTGCCGTGTTGCTGCGCTGCGCATAGACTGATTAGCCGTTTGCGATGATCAGCATGGCATCACCATAGCTGAAGAAGCGGTAGCGCTGCGCGATAGCATCTTGATAGGCCGTCATGATCAAATCGTGCCCGGCCAGCGCCGCTACCATCATCAGCAGGGTGGAGCGCGGCAGATGAAAGTTGGTCAGCATCAGGTCGGTAAATTTGAAGATATACGGCTCATGGATAAAGAGCTCGCTGCGCCCGCTGCAGGCTACCGCCTGGCCATCATGCGCAGCCGCCACCGTCTCCAGTGTGCGCACGGTCGTGCTACCCACCGCCAGAATACGTCCACCACGGGCACGGCAGGCGCGAATGGCCGCCGCCGTGGTTTCCGGCACAACATAACGCTCGCTATGCATCTTGTGGTCGGAGAGGCGCTCTGCCTGTACCGGACGAAAGGTGCCCAGCCCCACATGCAGCGTGACCGACGCTATCTCTACTCCATTCTCTTGCAATGTTTTAAATGTAGATGGCGTAAAATGAAGACCGGCTGTGGGAGCAGCCACGGCTCCTGCCTCACGTGCATAGACGGTCTGATAGCGTGACAGGTCCTCTTGACGCCAGTGGGCACGGTGGGCCGCGTCACGGCGTGCAATATAGGGGGGCAGGGGGGGCTGACCATACTCTTCGCAGGCCTGCAACATGGGTATCGCACAGCGGAAGGCGACCACCACACTGCCATCCGCTGCCGCCTCTGCTTCGATCGTCGCCTCAACGGCCCCACCGCCAAAGAGCGCCTTCAAACCGCTGCGGGCACGACGCCCGCTACCGGCCAGGCAGTGCCACTGCTCGATAGCGCCACTGCGTTCCGTTTGGCTGACCGGCTCCAGCAACAGCAACTCCACCCGGCCTCCGGTGTCGGCCCACGTGCCAATCAGACGTGCCGGAAAGACGCGTGTATCATTCCTTACCAGCAGGTCTCCCCGGCGCAGGTAGCAGGGCAGGTCGGTAAACTGTGTATGGCTCCACTGCTGCTGCTTACACTCCAGTACCAGCAGACGCGCATCACAACGCCTCTCCGGTGGATGTTGGGCAATCAGCTCCGGTGGTAATTCGTAGTCAAAGAGAGAAGTAAGCATCATTCACAAAAAAGGCCGCCCATATTACTATGGGCGGCGCACTCTATTCAGTATCCAGAAGTCAGTATCCAGAAGTTGTGTGGTGCGTATCCACTATTGTGGATCGCACCCCAAGATTGCGGTTCATACGGTTAGAAGTTCTTGGCCAGTGAGACCGAGGCGATCAGCGAATCGCCATTCTTGAACTTCGTCGGGAATAAGACGCCCTCCTGCGGACGGGCGGCGATATCGACATCGCGCAGGATCAGATAGGCAAAGGCGCAGCCGAGCTTCCAGTTATTGCTCAGCAGATAGTCGCCGCCGATGCTGATGATATGACGATCACCGGGAGGCAGCAGATAGTCGGCCTTGGCGCTGCGGATCGGGTCCATATCGTAGACGTAACCGGCTTGCAACACCAATCTCTCGCTCGCCTCATACTCGGCGCCAAAGCCGAGGCGCCAGGCACTGTGCCAATCCTTCTCGGAGGTAACCGAGGTAACGCCCAACAGGGTCGGATCCTTCAGCTTGATCGTCAGTTCATCGTAGCTGCACCAGTCGGTATAGGTAGCCGCAAAACCGAGGTTCCATCTGCTGATACCGCTGTAGTTCAGACCGAAAGTGTGGCTGCCGGGCAGTGTGATATCACCCTTGGCACCAACTTTGCGCGGACCGGCAAAGGCATCACCGTCAAGCGACTGCTTGACGCGTGAGCGGTAGACAAAGCCGACCGTCAGATCGTCGAGCAGCTTGTAGGCAATGGCTGCCGAGCCGCCATAGCCGACCGAATCACCTTCAAGTTTGAAAAGCGGCTCACCTGGAACCGGAAGTTTGCGTGTCAACTCGATATCGAAGTACATCACCTGCAGGCCGGCAGAGAGTGAGAGGCGGTCACTCACCTTGTAAGCCAGCGTCGGTGTCACGTTGAACGAGGTGATCAGCGATTTGACGCTGTTGTAGCGCCCCGGCCAATCATCTTTGTGGTCAACACCCAGCCCGAAGGGGGTGAAGAGTCCGATACCGGCCCACAACTCATCGTTCAGTTGCTGTGAGTAGTAGGCAAAGGGTGGCGGAAACCACTTGTCCTTGGGGGAGTAGGTGCTCTTTCCCAGAGGAGTTGTGAGGTCGATATCCATCGAGGGCCTGATAAACGAGATACCAGCCTCGAGGCTGGCACCCGGCAACTCGGTCATACCGGCCGGGTTGTCGTAGATGGTGCTGGCACCGCGTGGTGAGCCAACTGTGGCACCTCCCAGCGCTACACCGCGGCTACTGGTTTCGTAGAGGGCAAAACCAGCGGCCCATATATGAGTGGCTCCCAGCGTTAACGCCAAGATAACCAGATAACCCTTACGTTGCAGTTTGCTTGTCAGCATTGCAGCTTCTCCTAACTTTTTTGGTTGTAGCATGACTGCCAAACCTGCTTTCAAGCCGGCAGCCAAGTGAGACATGGCAGTCAACAACTTCCACCCGGATAGCTGTATCTGCATGTCAGATTGCAGTTCGACAAATTTAAAATTGTCAAACAAGCCTTAAAAAGTGGGTTAAAATTCAGGAGTTAACGTTTCCTGTAAAGAGATCAACATCACCAAAGACGTTGAGACCGGCAGCCTTCAAGGCCGCTACCGCTGCAGCGGTATCATCAAAGCGGAAGACCAGTACAGCCTCCTGCCCGCGATGAAAGGCGAAGGCATACATATACTCGATGTTTACCCCTGCCGTTTGAATCACGTCAAGCAGGCGCACCATACCACCGGGACGATCAGGTACTGCTGCCGCCACAACATCACGCACATTGGCCACAAAGCCGGCCTCATCGAGAACCCGGCTGGCCCGCTCCCACTCCTCTACGATCAAGCGGACAATCCCAAATTGCTGTGTATCGGCCAGAGAGAGCGTTACAATATTGATATCAGCCTCTGCCAGTGTACGACAGATCGCATTGAGATGACCCGGCTTATTCTCTAAAAAGAGAGATATCTGTTTGATCGTCATGCTGGCTCTTCGGCCTCCAGTACCGATTTCAATCAAATTGTAGTGGTTGCCACACAAGGATTCGAACCTTGACAAACAGTTCCAGAGACTGCTGTGCTACCGTTACACCATGTGGCAGTTGTCGTAAAGCGGAAATTATAGCCTTTGACACCTCAAAATGCAACCATCAATTGATGCGCAGCGGCATCAGAACGTAGAGGAAAGGTTCGTTGCATTTAATGATTGCCGGGCTGTGGCTGTTGCTCATCTCAAAGCTGATCTCATCGGCCGTCAGATTGCGCAACGGATCCATGATATAGTCGGGATTGAAGGTCATGGCGATCTCTTTGCCGCTATACTTAACCGGCACTGTTTCGCGAGCTTCACCCACCTCTACATTCTGCCACACGATCACCAAGCGGTTGTCACCGAAGGTGAGGCGTGCCGAGATCGACTTCTCCGACTTCATCAGTGAAACACGGCGCAACGCTGTAATCAGCTCTTCACGGACGATCACGACGCGCTCATCACAGCCACCCGGAATCACCTGGCGGTAGTTGGGATAGGTGCCGTCGATCAACTTGGTGCAGAGGGTGCTGTCGCCAACCTCAAACATCGCCTGACCGTTCTGTATATAGATACGCACATCGCCGTTATCACCAAAAATGTGGAGCAGCTCGGCTGCCGCCTTGCTCGGCAGTACAATCTCTGTCTCCGATTCGGGCGGAAACTCGATCTCCTGCTCGGCCAGCGCCAGACGGCGCCCATCGGTAGCCACCAGCGTCAGCTTGCCATCCTTGAAGGCCATCAAGATGCCGGTCAGTACGCGGCGGGTTTCATCTCCTGAGACGGCATAGGAGGTCTTGCGGATCATTTCACGCAGCGTTCCCGCTTCAATACGGTAGCAGAAGCTGCCTTCAGGCATCGGAATCGGCGGAAATTCGCGTACCGCCAGACCGATGATTTTAAAGTAAGAGCTGCCGCACTGGACCGTTGCAATGTCGTCGTCGCTGACGACGATCTCAATCTCCTGTTCAGGCAGTTCGCGCACAATCCCGACGAGGCGTCGCACCGGCAGGGTGGTGGCGCCCTCATCAGCTATCTTCGCTGCAACACTGCAGCGGACACTGATATCGAGGTCGGTAGTCGTGAGCTGTAGCGCATCGCCTTCAGCTTTGATCATGACATTGGAGAGAATCTGCAGTGTGCTGCGGGCAGCAACTACATTCTGAATCTTGAGCAGGGCTTCAAGAAAACTGCTTCGGGCAATTGTAAAACGCATGGTCATCTCCTCAAAGGGGGTTCGGGTTGCAAAGGCCTATTATAAATGATTATGTTAAAAAAGAAAACAGTATCATTATAGGCTGTCAATAGCGGCAACAACTTTTAGAAATAGCGTTATTTCCAAGCAATTCAGCCATTTTTTCATGGTGTAAAGGTGTTGATAAAGTAGATTCATCTCTGTTAACGACTGTTGATAAGGTCGGTTGGCTGTGAACAAGTCAAAATAATTGACAGGGATGTTGGCAGGCTGTTCATCGATTGTTGACAGGGGGTAAAGGGCTAAATCTGTAGTGAAACGGGGTCGTGTCCCAGCTTGCGGACGATTGTTCTGACGCTCTGGCGCAGATTGTCGTCTACCGAGATGCGTCCCTGCACGGCACGGCAGGCGTGCAGTACGGTGCCGTGGGTCTTGTCGAAGGAGTCGGCAATCTCGGGGAGTGAAGCGCGTGTCAGGCGGCGGCAGAGGTACATCGCCACCTGACGTGGTACTGCCACGGAACGGGGACGGCGCTTGCTGGAGAGGTCGTTGACGCGTACGTCGTAGAATTCGGCTACCGCTTTATGGATATCTTCGAAGGTGACATCCTGCTGCCGCTCCTTTTCGAGCAGGTCGCGCAGCAGATAACGCAGTGTCTCGATTGTCAGGGGTTCGTTGTCGATAGACCGATAGTGGATGGCGCGCAGCATGGCGCCCTCCAGCGAGCGGACGTTCGATTGAATATTTTCGGCAATAAAGGTCTGGAGCTCTCCTGCGAGCGGTTTGGGCACGTTGGCTTGCTTGTAGCGCAGGATGGCGAGACGCGTTTCGAAGTCGGGTGACTCCAACTCTGTTACCAAACCCCACTCAAAACGCGAGACCAGGCGCTTCTCCAGTCCGGCAATTTCACTGGCCGGGCGATCACTTGTCATGATGATCTGTTTGCGCAGTTCGAAGAGGGCATTGAAGGTGTGGAAAAACTCCTCCTGAATGCGGTCTTTGCCGGCCAGAAAGTGGACATCATCGATCAACAGGACGTCGACATTGCGATATTTGTTGCGGAAGGCGACAAAGGTGTTGCTGAGGGTTGCTTCGACGTACTCATTGAGCAGCGATTCGCTTGAGACGTAGGCGACGGTCATGCCGGGCGTCTCCAGGACACGGTGGCCTACCGCCTGTATCAGATGGGTCTTGCCCAGTCCCGTCTGGCCATAGATAAAGAGGGGGTTGTAGGCCCGGCCGGGCGCCTGCGCCACGGCGATGGCGGCAGCATGGGCAAAGCTGTTGGAGGGACCCACGACAAAGTCGTCGAAGGTAAAGTTGGAATTCATAATTCCAATATTTTTCGACTTTTTAGTGGTTGTCACCGCCTTGTTGCGGCGGGCATCTTTCCGTATCGTATGGGCCGGTAGTTGCTGTTCCGGTGGAATTTCGGCCATTCTGATGATAAAGTTGAGGTTTACCGAGACATCAGGCACTGCCATTTTGAGCGCCTGCTTGATCAGCGGCAGATAGTTGTCAGTAATCCACATCTGGTGAAAATCGTTTTCAACAGCCAGAGTCAGCACATCGGCTTCAAGCGAAACCGGTTTTAAAATCTCTATCCAGCGTGAAAAGGTATCTTCGTTTAAGACGGTTTTTAGTTGGTCGCAGGTACGACCCCATAAATTGGCAGCTTCCATGAAACAGGCTCATTAAAAAGTTAAAACTGAAAAAAAGGGCGTTTACCGGCAGGCAGCCGGCAAGAGGGGAGGTGAGAGCGGTCCCGTATATAGAGAAAATCACATATTTTCGGTCAAGCTACAAGCGAAAAGAGTCATACAACTGTTTACAGGTTGTTGACAAGACGGGATTTAATCTTATAATATTGTAGTGTAGTTTATTAGTTGTATTTTTGTTAACTTCGGGCTAACCTGGTAAAAAGTTGTTGTAACAAGTTGTGACAAGCCTCCGGGGTGATTTCCGGTCGCGTTGCGTTAGAGGTGGACAATAAAGACGATTAAAGCGACGTTTAGTCTAGTGTCGTCACGGCATGGGGCGGTGGCGAATGGCCTTTCAGGCCTTAAAATGGAGATTGAGATGAAGCGAAGCATGGTTTTTCTGGTTGCCACGACGGTAGCGTTGGGCTCGTTCGGGCAAGAGATTCCCCCCACCGGGCCTTTCGGCGGCGGCGGCGGCGGAGGAGCGCCGGAGCGGGGTGAAAGGCGTCAGGAGATGCGTGAGCGCATGGGAATGCGGCAGCAGGGCACCTTTATGCGCGATGGCGCTGCTGGTGGCAATGAGATGCTGATCCGCCTGTTGCAAAACCCGCAGACGGTCGCCGAACTCGGTCTGGGGGATGAAAAGGCGGCAGCTTTGAGGGATGCCTTCCTCAAAATTCAGGAAAAACAGATAGACCTGCAAGCTGAACTGGCCAAGCTCAACCTGAAACAGGCCGACCTGGTGGCTTCGCTGCTGGCTGAACGTGACAAATCAGCGGAAGAGACGCTGAAACAGGTTGAGGCGATCGGCGAGATCAACACTGCGCTCTCCAAACTGGCGATCGACCGTATTCTGGCCATTCGCGAACACCTCACCGATGATCAGATTGCCAAGGCGCGCGAGATCGCCAACAGCCGCGCAGAGCAGATGCGCGAAAGGATGCGCGACGCTGGTGGGCGGCAGCGCCGGCCAGGCGGCGCTGAGGGTGGTGCGCCAGCAGATGGTGGGCGGAGAGGCGAGCGTCCCCAGGGTGAAGGTCGGCGCGGGCCCGGCAACCGGGGCGGCGGCCAGCGGCAGCAGTAAGCAGCCTGGGCAGGCCCAAAACTGCGGTCTATTTTATGCTGCCACTTTACATACGCTTCCTTATTCACCTCTGGAGCTTCTGCACAACTGCGGCGATGCGGAAACATCGCCATCCACACGCTGCTGCTGCTCGCCGTCGTTTAAGCGTAAGCGATTAAGGGTGCCGTTTAAGCTGGCGTTTAAGTACTCCCCGACTCTTACACAGTAACCTTACACGGTGATCTTAAACTTCCCGGCCTTAACAGCGATCAGCCGATCAAGCCCATCGTAGGCGTAGCTGTTGGTGACTGACTCCCCATCGGTCACACTCACCTGCCGGGTGATCATATCGGTTGCATCGTAGCTGTACGCAAATGAGCGCACCACCGCACCGCTTGCCGCTCTGTAGGTGATGTTGGTCACGCGGTCAAGTATATCGGAGACGTACTCTGCTGTCAAAGTGGATTATCATGATAACGGCTCATTTCAGGGGGTCCTCACGGTGTCTTGTCCCTCAACTGGCGAACAAGCTTACGCATCTGTGACATTTGCCATTCACGATACTTCGGGGCACATGCACGAATGTCTGCGTCATCTTCGAAATGAAACAACTGATGGTAAGCCTGCTCAATAATACAATCACCTCTTGATTGCGGCCACAAATCGCGAGCAACAAGAGGTGTCGTTTCTCCAGTCAAAACGCTTTCGATTAGAGCTGCAGCAGATTCTCTAGGGCTTGTCTTCATAGTCCCTCATAGGGTCTGTGCTTCTTGATATCTGGGCGTCGATGATAGTGTGTTCGTGGACCTCGTTTGCCAGGTACAGGCCCTTTATCAACTCTCACATATGGTTCACCTGTGGTTCGGTTTCTGATTTGGAAACGTCGTGTGCCAGATGCTCCATCGACCGTTAGGCTGCCAGCATTTCGAGCACCATATGCCGATATTAGTGTCCAGCCTGTTGCTTGATAGGTCTCCGGCGTCCACAGAGCGGTAAAGAAACCACCGACATAGGCAGGCACCTTTTGATACCAAGGAGCGTTCGGATCGAGGGTGATGTCGACATAGTATTGAAGCGCATCCTCACCGTACCCGGTTCCGTAGTAGTAGCCCTCGCTGAGTTTCTCCCACCATTCCATTTTGTCCCATTTCGACCCTTCCTCGCATAGTCCGAGAGGATCCACGAAATTAACCGGATTGCTGCCGCAGAACTCATAGAGGTTCAACCCACCACTAATCCCGATGGGGTCGTTGGAGAGCCAGCGGGCAGTCTCCGGATCATACCAGCGGTGGCGGAAGTGGTAGAGACCGGTGGCATAGCTGTACTCACGTCCCTGGAAGAGGTAGCGATTGCCAAAGGCAGAAACAGCCAACACCTGCCCAACGCTGTTTTTCACTTCTAGCAGATTGCCCCAGGCGTCATATCGGTAGCTTTCCACGGTGGCACTGGAAGCATCTACCAGTGCATGCACACTGCCAAGGTGGTCTTTGACGGCATAGTAGGTGTTGGTTGCATCGTTGTCGTAGGTCGTCATCGCCAACAGGTTGTCGATACCCGGTCCCCAGGTGTAGGAGCGCAGTGGTTGGCTAGCGGCGTCAAGATCGGCAAGCACCTGCCAGTTGTCGTCGTAGACATGAAACGTTGTTTCACCCTCACCCTGACCCTCTCCCAACGCTACATAAGGCTGGCGGTTGGTGGGGGCGAAGAGTTCAACAGCTTTGACTAAGCGATTTTCGCCGTTCCAGGTATATTGCCATCGGCCATCGGATATGGCCGAGGTGATACGCCCGAGGCGATCGTGCGTGAAGGAGACGTTGGGGGTGTCGGGATCGGGGATGGCGGACACGGAGTACCGCCAGTACGATATTGAGGCAAGGTTTTGCGCGGTATCGTAGCTGTAGGTGGTGGTGATGCCGCG
>CAZRGQ010000014.1:0-43279 GCA_964599645.1 uncultured Lentisphaerales bacterium
TGCAGTGCAATATGTTATAAGTATTTTGCACCCGTAAGAACGGCTCTGTAGAGACAGCGAGTTGCCTTGCTGTCCCTTGCCGCCGACGTAGACCAGCCCCTTGTTGGCAATCTCAAGGTTTCCGACGACATCAAAGCCGACGACGCGCCTGCTCTCGGCATCGAGCGCCAGCGCCGGCTTGTAGCTCTGATAACCGCTATAAATTGGGGGCTGCAATCGGTCAGTAACAGCGGGGAGGCAGTTGTGAGCGATAGGAGAACAAGAGCATTTTTAACCGCTCGCTGCTACCACCCCGTGGTTGCAGCAATAAATCATTCCATTTGACACCACCGCGCCACTGTAGTATAAATGCGCCATATCTACAGCCCGTCAGGGCGCTTAGCTCAGTTGGTTAGAGCGCTACTTTCACACGGTAGAAGTCACAGGTTCGAATCCTGTAGCGCCCACCATTAAGGGGCGGTCCCAAATCGGCTGCGAGGTCTCTTTGGCACCGGGCCGCGCCTGCCTTAGAGGCTTCAAACATGAGAACCTCCCTTTTAATGTCGCTCCTGCTGCTGCTCCTGACGCTGCAGCCTCTCACTGCCCAGACCAACGTCTTCCAGATGCCGCAGCTCTTTCCGCAACATCTGCAGTTGAAGGAGCGCTTCAAGCAGCAGCTTGGCCAGAACGACTTTGCCGGCATGGAGCAGACCTGCCGCGCCGGTGTCGCCCTGCTGCCGGATGATCCCACCTGGCGCTACAACCTCTCCTGCTCGCTGGCACGGCTGGCGCGTCAGCGCGAGGCGTTGGAGGTGTTGGAAGAGGCGATCAAACTCGGCTTTACCGACGCCAACCACATGAGCCGCGACAGCGATCTCGCGACCCTGCGCCGGCTTCCCAAGTTCAGCGAACTACTCAAGCTGGCCACGCATCTGCGGGAACATCCGGCGGAGGGGGCGACGCTTGCCGCACCGCTGCCGGTGGCGGAGTACGCCCCGATCACGCGCTCCAACGTCGTCTGGGACCTCGAGATGGGCAACTTTACCGCCCTTTTGCAGGTCGACTTCCCGCCATCCGGCAGCCCTGCCGTGCTCGATACCAACCGCTTTGTGCAACTGCGTGGTGCGGCCGGTGAGGCTATCCGCCGCTGGCAGGCCGAAGGCAGCGCGGCCGGCAACCGGGGCGATCTCTACGACAACCGCGACGAGGGACACTCCAAGCTCAAGCTCTCCCGCTTTCCCGAGATGCGTGCCATCCAGTATGAGGCGGCGGCTCGTGAAGCCCGGTTGACGCTCGGCCCCAGCAGCTTCTTTTTCCAGGGGGTGCCGGTGATCGGCAACGCCTCGCTGGCGCGTCTGAGTGGCCCCTTCTGGCGCAGCAATGCGCGCCAAATCTATACCGATGGCCGGTTCGCGATGCAGGTGATGTTGCAGTACCGCCTCAACCAGCACTACGTCTACCCGCAGCACCAAGACTACCTGAGCGCCAAACATGGCGACCTCTTCCCGGCCAACACCCCCTATCTTACCATCGCCCCCGGCTCCTCCTACAGCGATCAGCCGTTGCTGGAGGCCTTTGCCGCCACGCTGGCGGCCTTCAAGCCGGAGGTGAAGGAGCTGCTGCGCCGTCAGGGAGCCTTGGCGCCGACGCTGCAGATGTTGCTGCGGGCGAGTCAGTCGGCGCTCAAGGAGCGCAACGACTACCTGACACCGCTGGCACACCCTGTGGTCTTCGATGGCGACAAGCTCGACCTGCTGCGCATGGTCACGCTGGCGCATGAGATGACCACCAATGCACTGCCACCCACGGCGGCGGTACGCGTGCTCGATGAGACGCGATCCGTGGCCGGACGCGACTTCTTCGACTCACGCGCCAATGAGGCGCTCTTCGATTCGCCTGCCGCCATCGCCCGTGTGGTACGCGGCATGGCCTATACGCGCCGCATGGTGGTTGACGGACGCGGTTCGCGCAGAGGCGGCGACGATCTCAAGGCTCACTGGCTGCTGCTGCAGGGAGAGTGCGACAAGGTGAGGATTACACCACGTGAGGATGAGCCGCTGATCGCTACCATTGAGATCGACTATCATGGCGGCAATTTCAGGGTCTCCTCCAACTCGACCATGCGTTCATCGCGTGTCGATATCGCCTTAATCGTTGATAACGGTACCTGGTTCTCACCGCCCGCCTATATCACCTTTCTCTATCTCGACAACGAGATCAGGCAGTATGATGACGACGGTGCCATCCTTTCGGTCGACTACCGCAATGCCCGTCACCGCTATACCGACCCTCTCATCTCGCTGCCGTGCAACTGGAGCGATCTCTACAACTACGATCAACAGCGGCGTCTCACCGGCTGGACCCGTGCCCACAATGGCGGGCTACGTCTCGAGAGCTTCACGTGGGATGGTGCCCGTGTGACGGCACGCGATGCGAAGGGGCGTCCCACCAAAGGGCAGGTGGTAGCCTACCTGCCGCACCGTGAAGAGGACGCCGATGGTACCGAGCTGCTGGAGTTGCGTCAGGTCGATACGCGTCTCGAACGCCACTACGGCTACCACTCCGACGACGATCAGATTGGGTATATCGTGCGTGAGGGCGTGGCCGAGTAGCCGGCTTTTAGCGGCCCGGTGCGACCACACCGCAAAGATGCGCCGCGATTGGCCGCCGCCGCGATCCCGCTACCTGTCATCGCTCTCGTGGCGTGCCACCCGCTCCACAAGTTCCGCCAACTGCGTTACCGCCTGCGGCTCTGCCAGGCCGAGGGCCGCCTCGCGCATGGCGTCGCGCCGCGCCTTGTCGGGCAGCAACCGCTGCAGGTAGTCGACCAGAAACTCAACCGTGAAGTCGGCCTGCAGGCAGAGATCGGCGGCGCCGGCGGCATGGAGCTGGGCGGCGTTGGCGCGTTGATGGTCGCGTAGAGCCGTCGGAAGCGGCACCAGTAGCGCCGGGCACCCGAAGAGCGCCAGCTCGGCACAGGTGGCGGCGCCGGCGCGTGCAATCACCAGATCGGCGGCTTTGAAGGCCCCGCCCATGGCGGCGATAAAGGGGGTGACCAGGGCATCCACACCGGCGGCCGTATAGCGTGCCCGCACCGCTTCGCTCCCGGCTGCGCCCGTCTGGTGAATCACCCGCAGATGGGGTATGGCAGGCATCTGCGACAGTCTGGCCAACGCCTCGCTGCAGATACGGTTCAAAACCTGCGCCCCCTGACTGCCACCCGTTACCAGAATGGTAAAGCCGTTGGGCTCGCGCAGTCCGGCAAGTGGCGGCTGCTGCAGCAGTTCGAGACGCAGCGGCAGACCTGTTGTGACGATTCTATCGTGACGTAGTGCGGCAGCGCTGGCCTCAAAGCTGATCGCTACCGCTGTGGCGTAGCGTGCCAGCTTGTCGATCGCCTTGCCCGGTATGGCATTGGCCTCATGGAGCACCACCGGCACCCGCTGCCAGTGCGCAGCCAATACCGGCGCCAGGCTGGCATAGCTCCCCATCGCCAGCACCACTTCGCTCCGCTGCTGGCGCAGACCGCGGCTTGCCCGCCGGAGGCTGCGCCCCAAGGCGGCCAGCGCCGCCGGTCGCAGCCGCAACTGCCGTGCTCCCGTCTTGAAGAGCGGACCCTCCCATCCCTTGAGCGTCTGCTGCTCGATATCGCGTCCCGCCACCCAGAGGGTGACTTCATGTCCGCGCCGTACCAGTTCCTGCGCCGTGGCCACGCCGGGAAAGGTGTGCCCGCCTGTGCCGCCACATGCGACTGCGATCCTTAAAGGGTTCTGCAAACTCATCGACTCCTCCTCGGCGGGCGCGCCCGCACCTCTGCCACCAGCTCCGACCAGGCGTCACGATTCAGCAGTAGCGTCAAAACGAGATAGCTGACCCCGCCCAGCGTCACCGCCGCCGCCATCGCCCCCGTCTGAGCCAGTTTGAGCGGCAGCATGGCTGCGAGCTGCCTGAGCAGGAGCGGGTGGAGCCAGACTACCACCACGCCCATCATTAGCGCCACCGCTACCGCGCGGCACAAGGTCGGTACTACCCGGCCGATCCGTATTACCTGCCGTCGCCGCTGCAAGATGGAGATGAGCAGAGCGCAGTTGACCAGACTCGCGATCACGGTAGAGGCGGCGATGCCGACATGTTTCCAACCCTCCGGCAACAGGATGATCGAGGCGATATTGAGCGTTAGATTGAGCCCCACACAGTAGAGTCCCACCACCACCGGGGTGCGTGTATCCTGCAGCGCATAGAAGGCGGGCGTAAGCGCCTTGTAGAGGCTGAAGACCAGCAGTCCCGGGGCATAGCCCATCAGCGCACGCGCCGTATAGATGGCCGACTGCTCCTGAAAGGCACCGCTGCCGAGACGGTAGATCAAGGTGACTGTCGGCAGCGCCAGGAGGGTCAGGCCGATCGCCAGCGGTGCCATCAGCACGACGATATTGCGCAAGGCCCGTTCCAGTGTGGCGCCCATGGCCTCATGCTCGGCCTCTGCTGCATGGCTGGAGAGCGTGGGCAGCAGCACCGTGGCAAAGGCATTGCCTACCAGCCCCAGCGGCAGATAGACGAGCCGCTCGGCATATTCGAGCGCCGAGGGGGCCCACTCGGCCGACCAGAGCGCCAGTATGCCGTCGAGGCAGACATTGATCTGTACCAGACCGGCTCCCAGCGCCATCGGCGCCATCAGGCGCAATATCTGTCCGACGTGGCGGTCGCCGCGCCAGCAGAAGCTCGGCAGCAGCGGTATGCCGCAACGCCGCAGGAGGGGAAGCTGTACTGCCACCTGTACGCCCCCGGCTACCAGGACGGCCCAGGCTACGGCCCGGATACGCAGCATGGGATCGTCGCTTACGAAGGGCGCAATCGTGAGCAGGGTGACAATCCAGATCAGGTTCAACGCCACCGGCGCCAGCGCCGGTATGGCAAAGTGGCGGCGCGTATTGAGAATTCCCATCGTCAGGGCGGCCAGACAGATCAGCGGTGCGTACGGCAACATGATGCGCAAGAGAGGCAGAATGGCGCTCCAGCGACCAACAGGATCGAGCCGCCCCTGCAACCAGAGCGTAAAGAGCATGCCGAGCGCTGTAATCAGCGAGAGCGCAGCGATCAGCAGTCCGGCTACCCGTGCCACCAGGCGGTTGGCGGCCGCATCGCCCTCGTGCGCCCGCACTTCGGTATAGACGGGAATGAAGGCGGCCGAGAGCGCCCCCTCGCCAAAGAGGCGGCGGAAGAGGTTGGGGATGCGGAAGGCGACATCAAAGGCCGATTTGGCCAGACCGGTGCCGAAGTGATAGGCCATCAACTGTTCGCGCACCAGGCCGGCCAGACGGCTGATGCCGGTCATGCTGCCTACCAGCGCGGCACGGCGCACCACATTGCTCATGGCGCCAACACCTCGTCAAGCGCCGCCACGACCCGCTCCGGTGTTACCGATTCCAGGGCACGGGTGGCGGCTGCCGAGTGGCGCGGAATGGCACGCTGGCCTTTAACGCCGGGCGGCGCCACGACGATAGAGCGACCCAACGGCCCCGTCTTGCAGGGGTCGGTCACTCCAAAGATCGCCACGACCGGCGTCCCCACCGCTGTCGCCAGGTGCATGCCGCCGCTGTCGTTACAGACTACGGCCGCCACCCGCGAGAGCAGCGCCGCCAGCTCCAGCAGAGCGGTCTTGCCGGCCAGATTGGTGGCCAGATCGCCCAGCGGCTCCGCCACGGCGGCACACGCCTCAGCCTCAGAGGCGGTGCCACAGATCAGAAAGTGGCTCTCCGGCCGGGCGGCCGCCACCGCCCGCGCGGCCGCCACATAGTGCGCCGCCGGCCACCGTTTGGAGGTGCCGCGCGCGGCGCCCGGCAGGATGGCGATATAGCGCTTTCCGGCAGCAAACGGCAGCTTGCGCTCCTGCGTGGCCAGCAGGTCGGCGCCGGGTCGCAGTTGCGGTGGTGGCAACACTGCCGGGGGCGCGACACCGAAGAGGCGGAAGGCTTCGTACTGCTGATGTAGCGCCTCAAGCCCATCGAGCCGGACCGGCTCGTTGACCAGAGCGCCACGCCACTGCCAGGTGGTGCCGCGCCGGCGGGGAATACGGGCACGCCATGCCAGCCAACCGCTGCGAAAGGTGTGTGGCAGCAACAACGCCAGCTCCGGGCCGATAGAGCGCAACTCCGTCACCGCCCTGCGCATTCCATCCCGACCGCCTCCAAGCACTACCACCTGCCTGACGCCCGGCACCAGCGACCAGAGCGGCGCCACCCCCGGCTTGGCTGCCACCGTTACCGTGGTGGCAGGGTTGAGGCTGTGCCATACCTGAAAGGCAGGCAAGGCCATCACCAGATCACCCAGCCAGTTGGGCGAAAAGAGGAGCAGGTGCGCGGTTGTTACTGGAGCAGAGGTGGTCACGAGAGTCAGAGAGGGCAGGGGGCTGTCACGGCAGATTTGCCGATCAGCAGCCACGAGAGTGATTATATTTAATTGCCGGAGCGGATTCAACCTTGGAAATTTGAGGGAGAGGTGGTGGGGAACTGCGAAAGGCGCGAAAGCGGGGTGGGGAGATTGTGAGCCGTGAGGAGCGTATGCGCCGCCTCTACGCCCCGCATGATGGTGCCAACCTCCTCCTCACCTTCGGTGGCAGCGGCGGCAGCCTGACCGTCTGGCTTGATGGCAAGGAGGTGGGCTACAACCCGCTTGGCTGTCTGGTGTGGCAGGTGGTGGTACCGGCAGTAAGTGCCGGTGAGCATCAATTGGTTGTTCTGGTCGACAATCACAAGGAGTTGGCCGACACCTTTCCGCGTTACGGCAACGACTGGGCCCATTACGGCGGACTAACCCGTTCGGTGACGGCAGCCTGGCTTGGGGAGACTCATATTGCAGCCCTGCATCTGCCCTACACGATCACGGCTGAGGGGGTGGTGCTGCAGCCCGCGATAACCCTTACCAACTACAACTCATCTTCCCGGCATGTAATGCTCTCTCTTGAGATCAACGGTGTGGCGGCAGCAGAGTGGCGCATCCGGTTGCCGGCAGAGAAGACGGTAAAAATCAGACGCCGGCTGCCGCCGCAGCAGTTGGCTCTCTGGGCACCCGAAAGACCGGAACTGCATACAGTGCGGGTCATCTGCGACGGTGACGACGGCATTTGACTGTTTGCCAAGGGCATCTGGTGTACCTCTTGGCGCTGGCGAAGCGAACCAAGAGGTGCAACAATGAAGCGAGAGAACGGAAAACACCTGGCAGGGGAGTCGTGGCGCGCGACGATTTCACCACAAGGGAAGATCACCGGGTTCGCGATGCAGGGGGAGAGAGGTTGGCACCACATCGCCTTCCGGGATGACCTCCATGCCGGACCACAATGGTATGGTGTGTAGGATGGCACCGAGAAGCAGGTAGAGGTGCGGCCCGCTCCCGGCGGCAGACACTTCGAGGATGGCATGATCTCGTGCAGCGCCGCCCAGCTCGGGATGTTCGCCATCCTGCTTGACGACCCCGTTGCACGCCGCCCCTACGCCGCAAACCGGCGCATGCTGTTCTCTGTCCCTTATTTTGCTTCTCTTGTTGTTCTCTGGCCCCATCTACGCTGTCCCCATCTACGCTCCTCGCTCGTCTCTGCCACACCTCTGTCACTGACCGATTACGCGGCATGCGGTTATTGCCATTACATACGGGCAACGGATAGAATATGCTCTGTTGCGACCAATGAGTCCCACTTCGAAGAGCACTAAAATCATGAACAACACCCCTCTACCTTATGCATCTCCTGAGAGCCTGGGGATCCCCTCGGCGGCCCTCAGCAACTTTATCTCCCACCTGCAGGAGCACGGCCTCTGCATGCACAGCCTGATGGTGGTGCGGCATGGTCAGGTGGCCTTGGAGGCCTACTGGCGCCCCTATGACGCTACGAGCCTTAACCGCCTCTACTCCTGCAGCAAGAGTATGGTCTCGATCGCCATCGGCTGTCTGGCCAGTGAGGGGAAGCTGGCGCTGAGCGACTGTGTCACCAAATTCTTCCCTGATAAAGTACCGGCGGGGTTGCACCCCTACGTTGCCGCCACGACCATCAGAGACCTGCTCCTGATGGCGACGCCGCACCTCTTTGCCAAGGTGACTTACGGACCGCAAGACCCCGACTGGGCCGCCACCTTCTTCAACACGCCGCCTACCCATCTGCCGGGGAAAATCTTCAGCTACGATACCACCGCTACGACGCTGTTGACGATCATCGTCGAGCGTTTGGCCGGCAAACCGTTTATCGAATACCTGCGACCGATCATGCTCGACCCGATGGGGTGCAGCCGTGAAATGACCTGCATTGAAACACCTTGTGGCCACTCGTGGGGCGGCTCGGGAGTGTTGGCCACCACGCGTGACTTTGCCAAGTTTGGTCTGGTGCTGCTCAATGGCGGCAGTTTCAACGGGCAGCAGTTGCTGCCGGCCGATTATGTGCGTGAGGCGACAGCGTATCAGATCGACAACAGCACGGCAGAGTACGATGCCGAGCACTCTCAAGGCTACGGCTACCAGTTCTGGCGTACCACCCGCAACGGCTTCGGCTGCTTCGGCATGGGGAGCCAATATGCAATCTGTCTGCCTGAGAAGGATCTGGTTCTGATTACCACCGCCGATACACAGGGCAGCATGACCGCCGGCAGCAACATCTTCCATGCTCTCTGGCATCTGCTCTATCCGGCGCTCGCCGATGCGCCCCTGCCTGCGGCGGAGTCGGCAGCCGCCAGGTTGGCGGCACAGGTGGCCGACCTCAAGTTTGCCCTGCCGCAGGGCGGACTCACCTCGCCGCTGGCAGCACGCGTGCATGGGCGCACCTTTGTGATGGAACCGGGCGAACTGCCTATCAGTCGAGCCTGCTTCACCTTTGAGGGCGATCGCGGCACGATGGCCTACGATACGCCGCGCGGACATCACGTTTTGAGCTTCGGCTTCGGGCACTACCACAAACAGCGCTTTCCCGAGCGCGGTTACTCCGGCAAGCGTATCGGAACGCCGCAGGAGGAGGGGCTGGAGTGCTACACGGCAGCCGCCTGGGTCGCGCCCGATTCACTGGTCTTAAGGTGCTGGATCACCGACTTACACATCGGCAACCTCAAGGCCAATATCGTCTTCGACGAGAGTGGCACCAACGTGACGATTGTAATGGTAAAGGCCGCCGAGTGGTTCCTTAACGACTATACCGGCTTTGTCAGCGGGCATGTCGAGTAGAGGCACTGACGCTCCGACAGGCAGGAATGCCTGTCCTACACTTTTGCGGTGATCTCCAGGAATTGGCAGCAGTGTGGTGCCAGCGAGGCCACGATCCGGTTGCCGCTGATCTTGACGCTCTTGTCGTTCCAGAAGTTGCGCCCGCTGGTGGCTTGCAGTCCGAGCGGCTCCAGATCGAGCACCACCTCTTGCGGCGTATCACCCCAGTTGATCAGCAGAGTGCGGAAGCCGCCGGGGATGGTATGCCACCAACGGGTCGGCAGTTCGCTCTCGAAGAGATCGAGCGGCACCGGAGCACTGCCCCGGGCTGCTGCGACGGTGCGTCGCACCATGTCGAGTCCCAGCTCGTTGAGCCGGTAGAGTTTGTCGGCCAGATTGATGGCTCCGCCGTTGATAATTGCCAGACTCAACAAAACCTCCGCCTCATGGGCGCGGATCGTATCGAAGCCTTCGCTCCAGTAGCGTCCCGGAACAAACTCGCGCCGCTGCTCCTGCGGAGTGACAAAGACGTAGACGCAACGTAGGCGGCCAAGTTCGGGGTCGTTCGAGGTGTCGGGGCCGCGGCAGAGGGCAAAGTCGGGATCGGTGATCCAGAGGCGGTTGGAGGCCCAGAAGCGGGCGGCGAGCGAGGTGGCATTCTGGCGCGTCTCCATCCAGGTGGCATGGACGTCGGAGCCGGCGCGCACCATCTTGACCATGTCGTCGCCGCCATCGTAGATGTAGCCGCAGCCGAGGATGGAGGCACGATCTTTGAGAGCGGCGTGGATCGGGGTGATGATCTCACGCATCATCCGGCCGCGGGGCACGTTGCGGTGGAAGCGCGGCGCCTTGAGCGTCTGTGCCAGGAAGTCGAGCTTGAAGTAGGTGTAACCCATCCCGGCGTAGCGGTCGAAGAGGTTGTAGAGCCACTGCTTGGTGTCGTCACGGGTGGGATCGATGATAAAGCCGAGGCGGCGCATGCAGTCGAAGGCGAGACAGGGATCGCCGCCCTCGCTCTGTGCCAGCATCTCGGTGTGCCACTGCGCAATGCGGCTGTGCGGCTCGGCCGCCGTGGGGCAGATCCAGAGACCGGCCTCGAAACCGAGTTTGTGCAACCTGGTGGCAAGCGCCTGCATGCCGCCGGGGAAGTTGTGGTTGGCCTCCCACTCGCCATAGCAGTATTGCCAGCCATCATCGACGATGATCCGCTTGACGTGCTTGGAGAGCACGGGATCGGCGGCGATAAATTCGGCGTTGGCCAACACCTCATCTTCGGTAATTGTCCAGCGATAGCTGTCCCAACTGTTCCAGCCGATGGGATCGGGTGTTGCCGGCAGCGGGGTGGTGACCTGGGCATCGCCCCAGGCGCACATGGCGCTGTGGCCGTCTTCAACGGCAGCAATGGTGAGCAGTTCCGCCTTCAGGTTGCGTTTGCCGGTGAACTCAAAGCGGGTGCCGGCGGCCAGGCCGCTGATTGTCGTTCCCTTGATGACGCCCTTGACGGCCGAGATGTGGTCTTGACGCAGGGGGTGGGAGAGGTGCAGTTTGGCCTTGGCACAGGTAATGACACATTGAAAGTGGCTGCGCAGCTCAGGCTCTTCAGCCGCCGCTGCCGAGGGTAGCAGGCGCAGGCGGCAGCCACCCATTGAGCGCCCGTGGGTCAGCAGATGTTTGACGCGGCGCATGGTTACGCCTGCCAGCGGCGCCAGCATGACCCAACGATGGCTTGCCTGCGGTTTGAGCGTCAGGGCCAGCGTCAGGGCGGCATCCCGGCCCAACTTGACGGTGTGGATATCGAGAGTCAGCTCTCCCAGTGGCGAGGCGGCGCTCAGACGCGCCCGGTTGGGGCGCAACTCCTGCCATTTGAGTTTGCCGGCCAGACCGTGCGGCACCTGATCACTGGCAGCGGCAATACGGCACTCTGAGAGGCGCAGGCCGGGGGCTGTCAGACTGTATGAGTGGCCATCGTCGGCAATGGTGATCTGGTAGCCGTTGGCAAAGGTATGACTCTTGGTGGTGCTCATGTTTTGCTCGCTCCTGTGTGTTACTCAGCCGATCATATCGTCGCCGTCCGGCAGTTGGGCGCTGTCATCCTTTTCCAGCGTTACGATCTGGTCGCCATCCGGTTCGCTCTGCGCCAGATAGGGTTCACTGCGATAGGTACGCAAATCGTTGAGTTGGCGCAGCAGGTGGCCCAGTGTCTCGGCGGCTGCCAGCGACATATCGAGCAGCTCCTTGCGCTCCTCCTGTTGCGTATCATCCATGCGCGTCAGCATCTCGATGCTGCTCAGCAACACCGTGGAGGGCTGTCCAAGGTGGTGACAGATCGTGCCGATGCTCTCCATCATGACGCGGTTGCGCTCAACCTGCCGCTCCGCCTCATCGGCACGCAGGAGGTCGCTGAGGTCGTGGAAGGAGAGGACGGCCCCGATCAGGTCGCCATCGCTGTTGTTATAGCCGACGGCGGCGCATTTGGTGGGTCCCCGTGAGCCATCGGGGAGGGTGCAGTCGACCCGCCCATGCCAGGCGTTGCCGTTCTGAATCTCCTGTAGCAGCGTTTCTAGTATCTCCCGGTTGGCAAGGTGGTTTGCGATGCTCTGGCCGTGCAACGACTCTTCAAAGCCGAGGCCGAAGAGCTGTTTCAAGGCCGGATTAACGAAGATCATGGTACCGTCGAGAGTGATCACGACGATACCGGCCTGGGTGGTGCGGAAGGCGACGTCAGCCATCTGCAGGCGATCTTCGGTCTCTTTGCGCCAGGTGATGTCGTGAATAAAGAAGCAGAGGAGGTGGGATTCGTCCATCAGACTGTAGTGGGCCGCGATCTCCGCCGGAAAAAAGTCGCCGGTGCCGCGACGGCACCAGGCGTGGAGCCGCACAAAGCGTTCACGTTGCAGTGTCTCGATTACCCCCTCCAGCAACGTCTCAGCGGCTCCCGAGATGATGTCGAGCATGTTGAGCCCGACGACGGAATCGCACTGCAGGAACTCTCTGGCCCGTTGGTTGCCGGAGAGGATTTCGCCATTGAGATTTGTCAGTAGCATCGCATCGTAGGCATTGACGTAGAGATGCTCCAGAATGGTGGGGGTGAGCGTGAGGTCGTCAGCATTTATCTCGTGCCGGCGCAGTATCTGGCTGGCGCCACTACCCGGCACGTCGTCATCGGAAGGCAGGATGTCGAGGCGCATCGTCTTGGAGTAGGCCTTGTTTTTATCCAGTTTAAGACGCGAAACGAGATCGGTCTCCCGCTTGCTGACATTGACTCCCGACATGACTCCTCCTCTACTTCAATGTTGCTCCACTGCTGGCGTTGCCTACCAGGCGTGCATAACGTCCCAGCCAGCCGCTGACGACCGGCGGGGTCCAAGGCTTGGCAGCCGCCCGGCGACGCTCAATCTCGGCTTCGTCGAGCAGCGCTTCAAGGCTGCGTGCGTTGATATCGAGGCGGATAAGGTCGCCATCCTGCAGCAGTCCGATCAAGCCGCCCTCGGCTGCTTCAGGCGAGATGTGGCCGATGCAGGCCCCGCGGGTGCCGCCCGAGAAGCGGCCGTCGGTGATCAAGGCGACAGCATCGCCCAGGCCTGCCCCCATAATATAGGAGGTAGGGCCGAGCATCTCCTGCATGCCGGGACCGCCACGCGGCCCCTCATAGCGGATCACCACCACATGGCCCGCCTTGACCCGTCCGGCCAGGATGGCATCACACGCCTCCTCCTCGGAGTCGAAACAGATTGCCTTGCCTTCAAATTTGAGCATCGCCTGCGACACGCCCGCCTTCTTGACTACGGCTCCCTCGGTGGCAAGATTGCCACGCAGAATCGTCAGTCCGCCATCTTGCGAGTGGGCTGCTGCCAGCGGGCGGATGATCGCCTCATCGCGGATGGTGGCTGCGGCGACCACCTCGCCCAGCGTCTCTCCGGAGACGGTCTGGCAGGAGAGGTCGAGCAGACCCGGCACTTCGGCAATCCGCTTGAGAATGGCCGAGATGCCGCCGGCATGGTGGATGTCGCGCATGTGGTAGTCGCTCGAAGGTGAGACCTTGCAGACGTTGGGGCATTTGAGCGAGATGGTGTTGATGCGGTCGAGGTCGTAATCGAGCCCCGCTTCGCTGGCGATGGCGAGGGTGTGGAGCACGGTATTGGAGCTGCCGCCCATCGCCATATCGAGGGCAAAGGCGTTGTCGATTGCAGCGGTAGTTACGATTTCGCGTGGTAGGGGACCGCCGGTGCGGGCCATCTCGACCACACGGGTGGCGGCTTGGCGCCACAAATCGCGACGGGCAGGATCGGTGGCCAGAATGGTGCCGTTACCGGGCAGGGCCAGACCGATCGCCTCGCAGAGGCAGTTCATCGAGTTGGCGGTAAACATGCCGGAGCAGGAGCCGGCACCGGGGCAGGAGGCACACTCAATCGCGGTGAGCTCATCGGTGCTGATCGTTTTGTTCTGGTGGGCTGAGACGGCTTCAAAGACGGAGATCAGGTCGAGTGCCTTCTCGGAGCCGGCAATACCGCCGGCCGCCATCGGACCGCCACTGGCGAAGATGGCCGGCACGTTGGCCCGGATGGCTCCCAGCAGCATGCCCGGCACGACTTTGTCGCAGTTGGGAATGCAGATGACGGCGTCGAAACAGTGTGCCTTGATCATCGTTTCGACCGAGTCGGCGATCAGCTCGCGGCTCGGCAACGAGTAGTTCATGCCACCGTGACCCATGGCGATGCCATCGCAGACGGCGATCGTATTGAACTCAAAGGGTTGGCCTCCCGCCTCGCGGATACACTCCTTGATAAAAGCACCCACCTCGTTGAGGTGGCAGTGGCCGGGCACCACGTCGGTATAGGAGTTGCAGACGCCGATGAAGGGCTTGGCAAAGTCTTCACGTTTGACGCCGGTCGCCATCAGCAGACTGCGATGCGGGGCGCGCTGAAAACCTTTTTTGATGGTATCGCTGATCATGATGCTGCTCCTTGTATCATGGCTGTCACCTGCTTGGGATCGACCCGGGTCGCCAGATAGCTGTAGCTGTTGAGAAGACGCTCCTCAAAAGTCTGTTGCAACGACTCCCAGGTGTAAGGCTCTTCACCAAAGAGTTGCTCCACCCGGGCTACGTAGCCCGGCAGCACCGGCTTGAGATAGATGGCCAGCAGCCGGAATAGGTTGAGTGTCGTGGTTAGCACCGCCCGCGCCGCCTCGGGGGCCTGCTTGACCAGATGCCAGGGCGCCTGGGTATCAAAGTAGCGGTTGGCGCTCTCGGCGATCTCTCTGATGATGACCATCACCTGCGAGAAGTCGCGCGCCTCATACTCGCCGGCGATTTCAGCCTCCCGGGAGAGGGCGGCGGCGTAGAGCTCCCGTCCGGCGGCCTCCATCACGCTGACCCGGCCGTCGAGGTTTTTGTGAAGCATCTGGGCACCGCGCGAGGCGAGGTTGGTGATCTTGCCGACCAGATCGGAGTTGACGCGCCCGATAAAGTCGTCGAGGTTGAGGTCGATATCGTCGGTGCTGCTGTTGAGTTTGCAGGCGTAGTAGAAACGCAGGTAGAAGGGCGGCAGGTGGTCGAGATAGGTGCGGGCGCTGATGAAGGTTCCCTTCGACTTACTCATCTTTTCACCGTTAACGGTGAGAAAACCGTGTACGAAGACCTGATCAGGGCCCTTAAAACCACCGCATTCGAGCATGGCAGGCCAGAAGAGGCAGTGGAAGCGGACGATATCCTTGCCGATAAAGTGGTAGATTTCACTCTCGGGGGCGTTCCACCAGGCGTCGAACTCCTCGCCTTGGCGCTCACACCAGTTCTTGAGCGAAGCGAGATAGCCGATGGGGGCATCGACCCAGACGTAGAAGTATTTGCCCGGATGATCGGGGATTTCAAAGCCGAAGTAGGGGGCATCACGCGAGATATCCCAACCGCGCAGCGGTTCGCCGAACCACTCCATCAGCTTGTTGGCCACGTCGCGGGCCGTATGTTGCGGCAGCCAGTCGCGCAGGTAGTCGCGATAGTGTTCCAGCTCGAAGAAGAGGTGTTCGCTCTCCTTGATCACCGGTTGGCGTCCGCAGATCGAGCAGTGGGCATGCAGCAGTTCTCCTGGGGTGTAGGTGGCGGCACAACTGTCGCACGAATCACCATACTGCTCGGCAGCACCGCACTTGGGGCAGTTGCCCTTGACGAAACGATCGGGCAGGAACATCTGATCGTGCTCACAGTAGAGCTGCGGCAGGAGACGCGAGGTGAGTGCACCACTGGCGACCATCCTAGCATAGATCGCCTCGCAGAAGGCACGATTTTCAGGGCTGTGGGTGGTATAGTAGTTGTCGAAGGCGATTTCAAAATCGTTGAAATCACGCAGATGTTCGGCGTGGCTGCGCTCGATCAGCGCTTCGGGCGTGATTCCCTCTTGGCGTGCCCGCAGCATGACGGGGGTGCCGTGGGTATCATCGGCGCAGATATAGAGCGCCTCATGCCCCCGCATCTTCTGGAAGCGTACCCAGAAGTCGGTCTGGAGATACTCCACCAGATGGCCGATATGGATGGAGCCGTTGGCGTACGGCAAGGCAGAGGTGACAACTATGCGACGATTCTTCATAATTTGCTCAAAAGAAATATAATATATTTCCTGTGACAAGTTGTCTATCAAATTCCTTGAGTCGTGTGCGTACCATGCGGCCTGCCCGGCGAGCACGCCCTGCCTTGACGGCTATCAGTCGGTCGCTATAGTTAATGGCTCAGGAATCAGGGCAGCAATCAAGCTGCTCGCCTTGCGGAATAACTACCCTAAATTCATGCTAACACTTGCTCGCTCCATTGGGAACGATGCAGCGGAAATTCAACGCCTGTATCTGCCCGGGTGGCTGCTGCGGCCTAGAACCGCTAATGAGCCCGAAGCAGGCGGGGAGAGCGGGTTGGAGAGGCGGAGCCTCTACGCATCAACCTCAACTATCCACTCCTCTTCAGGAGCCGGCTCTTCGCGCAGGATAGCCTGCGGCAGGGTGAGGCTGCGCAGGACGAGCATATCGCGCTGCTCGCGGATCGTGGCCGTGCCGTCCCGGCGCTCCTCGGCTCTGGCCAGATTAAGAGAGCTTTGCAGCTCGGTGACGGCGGGCGAGTAGTCCCAAGCGGTGTAGGTGCGCAACTGCAACTCGTAGTCGTCCGTCCGGAGCCTGCCGCCCAGATGGCGCAACTGCGCTACGACTTGCGGCTTGACTGTTTCGATCTCGGCTTCGATCCGGCTCAACTCCCGGCGCAGCTCGATATAGCGGTTTAGTGTGGCTTCGTGCATGACATGCTCCTCTCTCGTATGTGATCGGGCAGAAAAAGAAAAAAAGGTAGCGTTGACGTGGTGCGCGTCTATTAGTATACTAAAAACTGATTGCGGAGGAAGCTTTTTCACTCCTCTTGCTACCACTTTGAACGCCGGGGATTTTAAATGTCAGAAAACCAAGAGAAGAGACCACACGTCGACCCGCAGCAGCAGAAGCGATTGCAAAACCTTTTCAGCAAGGGGTTCGCAGCTTTTGAGCGCGGCAGTCTCGATATGGCGATCGAGCTGCTCCATACCTGCATCGAGCTCTCGCCCGACTTTTTCCGGGCGCGCAAATTTCTACGGGCGGCGGCGCTGCAACGTGCCACCAAGGGCAAGCCGGGCAAGATCAAACTGCAGTTTGATGAGCTTCTGGCGCTGCCGCTTATGGCCAAGACGCAGCTCCTGTTGCGCAAAGGCGACCACGCGGCTGCACTGATCTCGGCTGAGAAGCTGATTCAGAAGGCACCGCTCAGCATCAAGGCTGTCTCGTTGGCGGCCGACTGTGCTGTGGCTGCCGGTCAGGGTGAGGCCGCCACCATGTATCTCGAGACGGCGCAGCAGTTTGACATGCAGAACACGGAGCTGATGCTGCATATGGCCAAAACCTACCGCGCCATAGAGCAGTGGCAGAAGGCGCGTGAGGTGCTCAATGCGCTGGTCAACCTCAAGCCGCTCGACGCCAGTATCCTCAATCTGCTTAAAGACACCGATGCGCGTATCGCCATGGCCGGCACCTGGGATCAGGCCGAAGGCGGCGACTTCCGCCAGTTGATGAAGGATCAGGAGACGGCCGGCAAGATCGATATGGAGGGCAAGGCGGTGCTGGAGGCGAGTGAGGCCGACGTCCTGATCGCCGAACAGCGTGCCAAGATCGAGGCCGATCCCAACAATCTCAACTACTACCGCGGCCTGGCGCGTCTGCTGCAGCAGCAGAAGCGCTTTGACGAGGCCGTCACAGTGATCGAAAAGGCGCATGAAATCAACCCGACCGATCCCGAGCTCGACCGCACCCTCTCCTCATTGCGTCTGCAAGCCTTCAATGCCCGCATTGAGGCCGCCGAGGCGGCCGGTGAGAGCGCAGCCGCCGAGGCGCTGGAGCAGGAGCGTAACCAGTTTGTCTTCGACGACCTGGTACAGCGCGTTGAGCGCTATCCCAACGATCTACGGCTGCGTTGCGACCTCGGGCAACAGTATCTGATGTACGAGGCCTACGACGACGCCATTCAGCAGTTCCAGTTGGCACAGCGCAGTCCGCGCGAACGCAACGAGGCGCTCTACGGTCTGGCCCGCTGCTTCCGTCTCAAGGGACAGAACGACATGGCCACCATGCAGCTTGAAACGGCTCTGGAGCAGTTGCAGGTGATGGACGAGATGCGCAAGAAGACGCTCTTCGAACTGGGCGAAATCGCGGAAGATGCCGGCAATATTGAGAAGGCCTTTACCATCTATCGTGAAATCTACGGTGCCGATATCTCCTACCGCGACATAGCAGCCAAGATGGAGCGCATCTACAAACTGCGGGGAAAAGAGAGCTGACGCTTGGAACGCATCAACGAAACGCTTAACCAGCGCAACCCATCGTTCGATAATACACTGCGTCCCACCACTTTTGGTGACTTTACGGGACAGGACAAAGTACGCGAGCGGTTGGAGTTGGCGGTCGAGGCGGCGCGGCAGCGGCAGGAGTCGCTCGATCATGTGCTGCTGCTGGGGCCGCCCGGACTCGGCAAGACCACGCTCGCCTTCATCCTGGGGCAGGAGATGGGGGTAAATGTCAAGACCACCTCGGGGCCGGTGATCGACAAACCCGGCGACCTGGCCGGCCTGCTTACCAGTCTGCAAGCCGGCGATATTATCTTTATCGACGAGATTCATCGCATGCAGCGTGCCGTCGAGGAGTACCTCTACTCGGCGATGGAGGACTACGTGATCGATATCATGATCGATCAAGGCCCTAACGCCCGCTCGATCAGGCTCGAATTACCACGCTTCACGCTGGTCGGCGCTACCACGCGCAGCGGCTTGATTTCGGCGCCGATGCGGTCGCGCTTTGGCCTCTCCAACCGGCTCGACTACTATCAGACACCCGATCTCGCCTGGATCGTAAAACGCTCTGCCAGCAAACTCAACGTCAGTATTGATGAAGAGGGGGCGCTTGAGATTGCCGCCCGCGCCCGCGGCACGCCGCGCATTGCCAATAATCTGCTGCGCAGAGTACGCGACTTTGCCCAGGTACGGGCCAACAACCATATCAGCCGGCCGGTAGCCAGCGAAGCGCTGGCACTGCTGGAGATCGATCCCCACGGGCTCGACGAGATGGATAAACGCCTGCTTGAGACGCTACTCTTCAAGTTTGCCGGCGGTCCCGTCGGTATCACCACGCTGGCAGTCGCAGTGGCCGAGGAGCCCGATACAATCGAAGAGGTCTATGAGCCCTATCTGATTCAGGAAGGCTATATCCAGCGCACACCGCGCGGACGCATCGCCACGCCGCTCTGTCGTGAACGGATGCAGTTGGCCGCTCCGCTGGCTCCATCCCCGCATCAGGGCGAGCTGGAGCTCTAGGCATGGCCGTCAACCTCTCCAGATTAAGACAGCGCAAAGTCAAGACGCAGATCCAGCGGGCGGCACGCCCCAAAGTGACCCGCTCGCTGCTCGATAGCGAGGCCGTCAGGGTGGTCGTGATGGTGCTCGCCTGGCTGATCGGCCTCTGGATGATCGCACCTGAGCGTTTTGGCGACTGGCACAGCCTGGTCACCCGCGGCGTTGCCTTGATCGTCATCGTCTTCGGAGGACTGCTGCTGTTGCGGGTTGGCGACGTGCGGCAGAGCGTGCCGCGCAATGCCTGGCTGCTGCTGCTGGTAATGCTGCTTCTGGCGATTTCCGACATGCGTCTGGCGAGTCTGACCGGACATCGGGTTGCCCGATTCTTCAACTTAACCTCTGCAGCGCAACAGCAGCCTGTAACAACGTTGCGTGCTGACACCACTGAGTTGGATGAAGCCGGCTTGATGACCTGTGCGGCGTGTCGTCGCCGCCGGGAATCCGGCGGCAGCAGGCTGGGAGACACCCCGGCACCACAGGCCTTTGTGCCGCTGCTGGTGGCGCTACTCTACGGTGGACAGGCAGCCTTGGTGATCGGCCTGATGGCCGGTGTGGCAGTGGCGCTGGCACAGGACTTCGATCTGGCCCTCTTTCTGCTTTCACTCTGTGCTACGGCAGTAGCCGCCAGTGAGGCTACCGCACTGCGCTATCGTGCCCGAATTTTCACTCTACTGGGACGGATTGCCCTCTGGCAGACGCCACTCGTCCTAGTGATGGCGTTGCGCTGCAACAGCAGCACCTCCGAGCTCCTCTGGCGCCTCGGCTGGATGCTGGTCTGGCTCGCTATCTCGGGTGGCGTGGTGATGCTGATCCTGCCGCTGGTCGAACGCACGACGCATCTCCTGAGCGATCTCACCCTCAACTCTCTGGCCGACTTGGGGCGCCCGCTGTTGCGTCGCATGGCCCTTGAGGCTCCCGGCACCTATCACCACTCGATAATGGTGGCCGACCTCTCGCAGGCGGCTGCCGACAAGATCGGTGCCAACGGCCTGCTGGCACGCGTCGGGGCCTACTATCACGATATCGGCAAGATCGGTCGGCCCGCCTTCTACACCGAAAACCAGATGCAACGCGGCGCTAACCCTCACGACTCGCTGCCGCCCAATATCAGCCGCATGATCATCGTCAACCACGTCAAGGAGGGGCTTGTGCTGGCACGCCTGCATCGCCTGCCGCAGCCGGTAACCCGCTTCATCGCCGTTCATCATGGCACCTCGGTGATTCGCTGGTTCCACCACAAGGCTCAGAAGCTGGCCGGCAATGCTACCTCCAACGAGCGCAACCAGAGTGAGGGCCACTATCGTTATGAAGGACCGCTGCCCGTCAGTCGTGAGGAGACGATCGTCGCCCTGGCCGACTCCGTTGAGGCCGCCGCACGCTCTCTGCCCAAGGTGACGCCGGCACGGCTCGAGGCTCTGGTGAACGATCTGGCGCTGGCCAAGGTGAGCGACGGACAGTTTAACGAAAGCCTCATCACCTATGCCGAACTGGCACAAGTCATACACTCCTTCGTCAACACCCTTACCCATCTGCTACATGCCCGCATCGCCTATCCAGCCAATGAAGCGCATCACGCTACACAACCGCCAACGCCGGCACCGCATTGACCGGGGCACCTTGCAGCAGTTGGCCTTGCAGTTGTTGCAGCAACATGAGGCGCGTTACCGGCAACTCGCCGACCTCACACTTGAGATCATGCTGATGGGGGATCGGGGCGCTGCCGCCTTAAACCGGGCTGCGCTTGGCCATGCCGGGCCGACCGACGTAATCGCCCTGCGCTACGCTGCCATACCTGGGATCGAAGAGGCGGCCAGCGCCGATGTGATGCTGAACGTCGAGCGTGCCTGGCAGCTCGGCGGCGGCACGATAGAACGGGCCGACCGTGAGCTGGCTCTCTATCTGGCACATGCCATCGACCATCTGGCCGGCCACAACGACGATACTCCGGCAGCCGCCCGTGCCATGCGGCGGCGTGAATGGCGCTGGCTAAGCCGGACGGGAGTTCCCGCCCTCTTCAAGCGCTCCTGACAACTCCCTCGCGGAAGACCACACCGTCACTGCCGGCTTCAATCTCGCCGATCAGACTGGGGGCGCTACGCGCCTGACGCAAAATCTCCAGAGCTCTGCCTGCGTTTTTGCGGGCCACAATGACCACATAGCCGATCCCCATGTTGAAGACACGGTACATTTCGCTACGCTCCACCCGCCCCTGTCCCTCGATAAAGGAGAAGAGTAGCGGTATGCGCCAACTCGAAGGGTCGATTACCGCCTGTGTTCCGGCAGGGAGCACCCGCGGTATGTTGTCTACAAAACCGCCGCCTGTAATGTGAGCCATGCCATGAACCGGCATGGCCGCCATCACGGCATTGACCGGCTTGAGGAAACTACGGTGTACCGCCAGCAACTCATCAGCCACCGTGACGCGTGAGCCGGGTAGCTTGTCGTTGAGCGTCAGACCGCACTGATCGAAGATTACGTGGCGCGCCAACGAATAGCCGTTGGTCTGCAAACCACCCGAGGCCAGGCCGATAATCACATCTCCGGGGGCAATTTTACTGCCCGTAACCAGCTTGCGCTTGGCGACTGAACCTACGATCGTGCCTACCAGATCGTACTCGCCCGTCGGATAGAGCCCGGGCAACTCCGCCGTTTCCCCTCCCAGGAGCGTACAGTTGTTGGCCTTGCATGCCTTACAGAGGCCATGTACGATCTCGTGGAAAACCTTGCCATCGAAGCGCGATGCGCCGAGGTAGTCGAGGAAGAAGAGCGGTTGCGCCCCCTGCACGAGGATGTCATTGACGCAGTGGTTTACCAGGTCCTGACCGATCGTGTTGTGCTTGTTGGCCATCACAGCCACCTTCAGCTTGGTGCCCACGCCATCAGTGCTGGCCACCAGCAGATGATCACGACCGGGGGCGGTAAAGAGTCCGCCGAAGTTGCCGATACCACCTACAGCCCCCTCGGTGGCCGTGCTGGCCACCAGACGTTTGATCGACTGAATACCCGACATTTTGGAGTCGATGTCGACTCCCGCTGCCGCATAGGCCGATGGTTTCTCTTTTTTAAGCTTTTGTTTGGATGGTATTGCCTGCATACTGCCTCTCCCTCTCGCAACGGTTAAGTAGCAAAGCCCCCTATTTCTTAAAGTGGAGCTCTACCTGCTCCTCAAAGAGCAGCTTGTCGGTACGTATGGCGCTACGGGTGGCGCTGTCATCAGGCCACTGCACAAAGGTGTGGATTTTGTTGTAAGGCACCTTGAAGGTCAGCGGCGTATTACCACGATACTTCCAGCGATAGGCCGGTCGTCCGCTGCCACGGCAGTAAACCGCCGCACCGGAGGGCGTCGAAGTGACTGTCACCGGTGTGGCGCAGCCGGCCAGCAGCAGCAGCGCCGGCAGCAGTAAAAGGGGGAGTTTTAGAGTGGTGTGTGGCGTCATGACTATTCCTGTTTCGTTGAACGCAGGATTTATACCACAATTGCCGCTCTATGACCAGCAGCCAAAAAACCTGCTCATACACCCTCGCCTGCCCCGGCGACACCACTTGAAAGCGTGAGCCGATTGCAGGTGACGTTGCGGCAGTGACGCATCACCAGCGCCGACTCCGCCGTGCTCTCCACCCGGACGTTATCGAGGTGTACCCCATCGAGCGGCGAGCCCGGCGAGCCCGCCAGCGTGAGGGGTTGGCCACTGCGGCAATCGAAATTGGAGAGGTGGATGTCGGCCAGACGTTTGATGGCAATCGCCTCATCGATCGACAGCATAAATGGCACCCGGCCGCAACGCACGTTGATATTGGAGAACCAGACGTCCGAGACGTCAGCCGTAGCGCTGCCATCCGCCGCCAGATAGCGCACCGGATGCTCCATGATGATGCCGTTGGCACGACTGGTGATCTGCAGCGCATTAAAGCGCAGATTGCGGATCGGACCATCACCCGGACAACTGATGCGTACTCCCTGACACCAGCTATCCAGCAGGCAGTTGTTGATCGTGATATTTTCGCAGACATTCTCGCTCTCACGCAAGGCCAGCATATTGCGGATGGCGATACAGTCGTCACCCGTCTTGAAGAGCGAGTCGCTGATCACCACATCGCGACACCCATCGAGGTCGATGCCATCGTTGTTGATCATCGCCTGATCGGCCCTGATCTGGATATTGCGGATCGTCACACGTTCACACGCGATCAGCCAGATAGTCCAGCAGGGCGACTCATTAAACTGCACCCCCTCCAGGTGGAGATCGCGACAGCGCAGCGCCATCAGCAGACGCGGTCGCGGGGTAGGGGGCTTGGCATAGAAGTGCCCCCAGGCATGCGTCGTGGTGTCATAGAATGCCGCCCCCGAGCCATCGATGATGCCTCTTCCCGTGATTGCT
The DNA here is from genome assembly GCA_964599645.1 of uncultured Lentisphaerales bacterium. GTDB lineage: Bacteria > Verrucomicrobiota > Kiritimatiellia > RFP12 > JAAYLN01 > JAAYLN01. The sequence continues at coordinate 23,435 of CAZRGQ010000014.1, forward strand.
ACCGACTCGGCATCAACGACACGGATCAGCGCCTGGCTGCTCCTCTCAGGCGCCCGCTCACTGCGAAAGCCCGGCGCCTCAAAGGTTTGATAGTCATCGATATTGGTACTGCCGACAATTCTGGCCCCCGGCAACAGGTGGAGTTCGATATTGCTATAGAGGGTGATGCTGCCGCTCACGTAGGTGCCGGAGCCTACGATCACACGCCCGCCCCCCGCGGTATAGCAGGCATCGATTGCCCGTTGGATAGCGTGGGTATTGAGGGTAGTGGCATCCCCGACAGCGCCATGATCATCGATCAGAAAGTTATTGCGTTGCATGCTGCCTACTATAGCATCTATGTAAAGCCCCCGTCCAGACAGGCATCCACCCTCCTTCACCCCGGTGCATGCGCAACGATGGTGGGGAGATGAGGCATGTCTACCAACTACGCTACGCTCCGTTGACGTCGTGTGGCGGGGAGAGCCTTTTAACCACTCGCTGCGACCACTCGGTGGTTACAGCAAGACAAAAGTTCCAGATTGACCGCAGGGGAGAGCCTTGTTATCCTTGACGACATGACAGTTTTGCAGTCGGATTGGCAATAATGAATGCGAGTTACAAAAGCGATGTAAATGGGCGCAGCGTGGCCAGCCTGCGTAGCGATTTCCGGGCTGACCGTCCGTTGCAGATGGAGCTCGCCATGCTGGGACGCATCTTCAGCTCACTCGAACTGAATAATCCGACCTGTCTCGATATCGGGGTTACCAACCCCTTCGGGGCTCTCTCGTTGCGTGAAATGGGGGGCTACTGGTCGTCGGTCGCCACCAGCGGACGGCAGGTCAGCGAGGGCGCCCTGGTGCTGGGCGAGGAGCCGTTGGCGATCGGCACCGATGGCGAGTTGCCCTTTGAGGACAAGCAGTTTGACGTGGTCGTGCTGGCGCGCGGCTCCCTGAAGGGCGAGGCTGAGCACGACCAGCTCCTGATCCAGGAGTGTCATCGTATCCTCAAGCCGCCGGGCTATCTGATCATGGCGGTCAACTATCGCAAGCGTCTCGATGCGGTACGCCTCTTCTATCGTGGCGGATTGACGGTCGGCGGCTGCAACGAGCGTGAGCTCTTTGAGTTGTTGAAGAAGGGCTTTGACGTGCTGGGGGTACGCACATACTGTCGTTTCTGGATGCAACTGACGCGCCTGATGCTCGATCAGCGGGGGCGCACCAAAGGGCGTACAACCGCCTCTCTCTACTGGCTGGCGCATCAGCTCGATCTGCTGCTCTTCTTTACCAAGGGCTATCAGATGGTGGCTTATGGACGTCGTAAGGGATGGCGTGAGCGCGACACTCTGGGGCAAAGGCACGGGGTGTCCATTGGCGAAGCGCTATTGCAGCGTACCCGCACGTAGCGCAATGGAGGCTTCGGCATACCTGCCTCTGATGGTGCGCCTGCAGGGGCGTCGGGTGCTGGTGGTGGGTGGCGGCCGCGTGGCGACGCACAAGGTGGCGCTCTTGCGGCAACATGGCGGCTTGATTACAGTGGTCAGCCCCTGCCTGAGCAGTGAGTTGCAGCAACTGGTTGCGTCGGGTGCGATCGACTATCTGGCACGCCGCTTTGAGGTGGCAGATGTGGCTGGCCGTCTGCTGGTTGTGGCTGCGACCGATGATGGAGCTGTAAATCGTGCGGTTGTGGCGGCCTGTCGCCGTGCAGGGGTCATGGTCGGGGCTGTCGATGAGTCGTGGCCATTGGGAGACTTTATCACTCCGGCCACCATCAGGGAGGCGGGAATGGTGGTGGCGCTTTCGAGTGAGGGAGAGAGTTGCCGGCGCACCAGGTGGCTGAAGGAGAGGTTGCAGGGGGTGATACAGCGCTTGCTGGCCGAGGAGCACGAAGGGTGAACGCAAGGGTGAAGTTCAGGGTAGGGACACGCGGCAGCAGGCTGGCCCGTTTGCAGACAGAGTTCGCCATCGCACAGCTTTGCCGCTTGTGGCCGCTGTTGGAGTTTGAGATGGTGGTGGTCTCGACGGCGGGCGATCGCGACCAGACTACACCGCTGGAGGAGAGTCCGCCCGATTTTTTTACCCGTGACCTCGATGAAGAGCTGCTGGCAGGCAGGATCGATTGTGCCGTACACAGCGCCAAAGACCTGCCGCGAGAGATGGCTGCGGGCATAGACTGGTGCTGGCTGCCGTGGCGCGAGGATGCCCGCGATACGCTGGTCTGCCGGCCGGGAGTGCAGTTGGCGCAGTTGCCGCCTGATCTTGCTATCGGTGTGAGCAGTGCGCGCCGGGCTGCCTGGTGCCGGCAGGAGTTTCCCGGGGCGCGGCTCTTGCCGATCCGCGGCGATATCCCCGCACGTCTGGCACAACTCGATGCGGGCAACTACGACCTGATAGTGGTGGCCGCCGCCGCCTTGCGACGCCTCGGTTTGGCGGAGCGCGCTACCCGTTGGCTGAGCGAACAGGAGATGGCGCCGCCGGAGGGACAGGGAGTGCTGGCCCTGACCTTCAGGGAGGATGATCGACGCTGGTTGACGCTACGCAGCTATTTTGTAAAGAGTCTCACCTTTGCCGCCGCCGGGGTGGGTGAGAGCGGCCATGTAACGCTGGCAACTCTGCGCGCCCTGCGTAGCGCCGACATCGTGCTGCACGACGCCTTGATAGGGTATGGCGTGGAGGAGCTGCTGCCGCGTGGCAGGGCGCAGTGGCACAACGTCGGCAAACGTGCCGGCCGACATCAGGTGCCGCAGGAGGAGACGACAGCCATGATGTTGCGCTACCTGCGCCAGGGGTTGCGGGTGGTGCGCCTCAAGGGGGGCGATCCCGGTATCTTCGGCCGTCTCGACGAGGAGGTGGCGGCGTTGGAACGTCATGCGCTGCCCTATCGGGTCTTGCCGGGAGTCAGCAGCCTGACGGCAGCCACCAGTGTGACGGGGATGTTGCTGACGCGGCGCGGGGCGCAACGCGGCTTCACCGTGCTGACACCGCGTCTGGCCGCTGGCGGGGTGGGGCGGGTCACGGCGGACGAGCGCGCCGGGTTGCCCTTGGTCGCCTTCATGGCGGTACAGGTGTTGCCGGAGGTGGTAGCGCAGTTGGTGGACGAAGAGGGAATGGCCGGCGATACGCCGGCGGCGGTGGTCTTTAACGCCGGCAGCGACCAGAGTGTAGTGATACGCGGCACGCTGGCAACGATTGCCGGACGCGTGGCCGGGGCTGAAAATCGTACAGCGCCGGGGCTGTTGCTGGTCGGAGCGCCGGCGGCGGGCGGCTTTGACTCTCAGGGGGCGCTGGCCGGCATGCGGGTATTGATCACGGCCAGCGCCGCACTGCAGGAGCGGGCGGCAGCGGCGGTGCTCGACTATGGTGGTGTGCCGGTAGCGCGTCCGCTGATCCGTCTGGAGTTGGAGAGGAGCGCCCTCGAGCCGTTGCGACGCTTGTCCGACTACGACTGGGTGATATTGACTTCACCTTCGGCGGTTCGCTGCCTCGGTGAGTTGCTGATTTGCGGCGGCTTCGATTGGCGCCGGATCAGGCGGCTGGTGGCGGCCGGGAGTGGTACGGCGGTGGCGTTGCGCCAATTCGGGGTGGTGCCCGACCTGGTGCCAGCCGACAGTTTCGGCAGCAAGGGCATCAGTGCGGCGTTAACACCACTGCTGCGTGGCGGCGAGCGTCTCTTGCGGCTGGAGTCGGCTGCAGGTACGCCGGAGCTAGCAGAGGCCTTGGAGGCCGCCGGTGCTGTGGTTGAGAGTGTCGTGCTCTACCGCAACCATCTGGTGCCTCATGCGGTGATGCCGCAGTGTGAGGCGATCTTCTTTGCCAGCAGTTCGGCGGTGGCCGCCTTTGTCGAGGTGTGGGGCAAAGCGGTGCTGCAAGGTCGGTTGGTGGTGGCGATCGGAGCAGCCACACGTGCAGCCCTGCTGGCGCTGGGAGTTGGCACGGTGGTCTGCGGCAGCGAGGTGACTGTGAGCAGCGCTGTGGCGGCATTGGCGCAGGCGCAGGTGGCAGGGCGACTGGCGCAGGCAGCAGCCGACTTCAGGGAATCACAAGGTTAAAACCGTTGGCGAGGCGCTCCCGATGGCGCTGCAGGCGCTCTTGGAACTCTGCCAGATTACGCCTCTCGGGAGCGCTCCAGACAACTTCTGCCAGAGCGCAGGAGCGGGGATAGAGCAGGCGGTCACACTCGGCTTCACTCATGTGGTTGTTGGTCCAGAGTTGGGCCTGGGCACCGAGGATACGGGCTGACTCATTGGCTTCAAGCCCTGCGGGTAGCGGCTCGAAGTCGTAGACCTTGGCGAGCGGGGTACGCTCCTCGGAGTAGTCGAAGTAGAGGTGACTGGTGGCGGCGATCACGACGTCGTGTCCGGCACGGGCGGCCGGGAGTGCAATGCCCTTGTCGGCACGCCAGGCCATAATGGCGGTCGAGGTTTCGACACCATTTTCAAAGAGTTCATCCCAGCCGATCATGCGGCGGCCGTGGTCGGCCAGAAAGCGCTCGATCCGTTTGAGAAACCAGAGACGCAGCTCAGCCACGTTGGCCAGCCCCTCACTCCGGCAACGCGCCTGGCAGACGGGGCAACGCTCCCAATGTTGGGTCGGACACTCATCGCCGCCGATATGGATCAGTTGGGAGGGGAAGAGGGCCATTACCTGACTCAGGACATCTTTAAGAAAGGTGGTCGACTCTTCGTTGCCAAGGCAATACTCCCAGCGGAGTGTCTCAGACCACTCGACGCCTTCGCCCGGCTCTTTGATGGGGCCGGGGCAGTCGAGATGGGGGTAGGCGTTGAGCACTGTGGTGGAGTGCCCCGGCAGGTCGATCTCCGGCATCGTCGTGATATGGCGGGCCGCGGCGTAGGCTACGACGGCGCGAACTTCCTCCCGGGTATAGGAGCCGATCCTGACACGACGCGGCGGGTTGCCACGGATGCGGGGGCCGCGGTGGTCGGGATTTTGCAGCTCGGGATAGCCATCGAGCTGCAGCGGGAAGTTGCCGTGATCGGCGATATGCCAGTGGAAGAGGTTGAATTTATGCAGCGCCATCAGGTCGATAAAGCGGAAGAGATAGGAGAGGGGCAGGAAGTCGTGTCCGGTATCGAGCATCAGCCCGCGCCAGACAAAGCGGGGTCGGTCTTTAATGGTCACGGCAGGTATGGGCCAGGAGTCCCCGGCAACTCGCCGTTGCGAAAAGAGGCGCGGTGGCAGAAGTTGACGCAGCGTCTGCACGGCGTAGAAGAGACCGGCCAGGGCAGGCGCCTGCAGTGTGACAGCCCGTGGTGTGACCTCGAGCTGGTAGCCTTCGGCTCCCAGAGTGGTGAGGCTGCTATCGAGCCGGCAGATAATGGCGTTGCTGCCGGTGGGCGGAGTGGCGCTGACGTTGAGTTGACGCCCGAGCGCCGGGCGGAGGGCGTCGTTGAGTGCGGCCGCCGTGGTGAGGGTGGTTTCGTCGGCCACGATGCAGGTCTCCCTGGTCAGGAGAAACTCGCCCTCAGTCTCACGGACAGAGAGAGGTTGCGGAATAATGGCGGCAGGCGTGGTACGGTTCATCGCTATGTTGACGGCACGTCGTCCGTCTCTCTCCATGTACGGAACAGATGAGGCAGGGGAGGGGCAAGTGCCAGCTCGCCCCTCCAGAGGTTGGCAGAGACTTTAATCAGGCTCTACTTGCGCGACTCAAGTTTTTCGCGGGTCGACCAGAGCCCGGCCGAAGGTGTGCTGATATAGAAGACCTCTTCGCCATCGGGCATGGTGTTCCAGCCGTCACGCATCACCTTGGGGTTGTAGCGTTCGAGCATCTCGTTGACGTCGGCATAGGCGTAGTTGACCGACTCGATCTCGGCACGGGTCAGCTTGCCGGGGGCATAACGCACGGTGAAGCGCCCCTCGGTAGAGCCGTGCAAGAGGTGTGCTGTGCCGTGGGCGAGGTCCTGCATGTCGGCGTTCTGGCGGTAGAGGGCCAGCGCCTCCGGGGTGCCGCAGTAGCCATATTTGCGGATCAGGGCATCGACGTCGGGCTGCTCGCCGAAGCGCTCCACGCCGGGGGCGATGATGAGGAGTTCGCCGCCATCGGCCATCGCCATGCGGGTGCGGTAGATCGCCTTGTTGGCCACCCAGGTGGCACGGAATTCGTCGGCCTGCATGACGGCGACGATCTTCTTGATCGGCTGGTCGCAGACGGTGATGTTCTGCTCACGACTGGCCCGTGCCGCCATGTAGTAGGTCTCGAGGTCGTCACCGGCGTAGACGCCGCTGTGGACGAGTTTGCCCTCCTCGTTGTAGCGCATGACCACCTGGAAGTAGACATCGGGCAGGTGCTGCAGAAACTGCTCTTCGGCCCAGTTATAGCAGGCCCGGACGGGGGTGCAGAGGTTGCCGAGGTTGTTTTCGATGCCGTAGACGGCGGAGGCGAGATGTGAGCCGCAGATTGTATCTTTGCCGCCGAGGCCGATGAAGTAGTTTTTGTTGTGGTTGGCAAAGCCGAGCACCTCATGCGGCACGACATGGCCGATATTGATGATCAGATCCCACTTTTCGGTCACGGTGGGGGTGTTGAGCACGACGGGAATCTCCCAGTCGGCCGCCCCGCCGGTCTGCTCCTTGACCATGTCGGCCTGAATGGTGCCGAGGCGCGTCACGCCATCACGCCAATCGTGAATCTGGATACGGTCGAGCGGGATGTCGCCAAACATCCAGCGGTTGTCGGCGTCGGTATGGGGGACATGTTGGCCCAGCGTGGGAATCACATGGATTTCGCACTCTTTGGGCAGCAGCTTGTAGAGAGTTTCGGTGATCCAGCCGGCGCCGCTGTGGGCGCGAGTGATATCGGGTGGCAGCAGCAGCACCCGCCGGAAATCGCAGTTGAGACGACTGCGGGCTTCGTCAAGCAGTTGCTGACAGAGTTCTTCGACTTTGGCGCGTGAAATGGCAGGGGCTTCGTGGTAAAACCAGGGCATGACTCGTTTCCTTTACCAGGTTTAGGTGTGGTTGTGGGGCAGTTGCAGCGTATCGAGTTGCGAAACGCTCCAACCCGCAGTTATGTATATGGATAGTAGTATCTTTTGTGCAGAAGATCAAGCGAGGGCCGGAGCCGGGTGGTAATCGGTCAGGATTCTGAATGCTATATAACCCTTGATTTTTAGGGGAGATATTGCCAGAATCGCACTTGAGAGGAGGTGTTGCACCTCAAGTTGAACCGGAACGAGAAATTTTTTTTTGAAACCGAGTGGAAAAATCGGAACTGCCACTCTTCTATAGGGTGACGGGCGCTCACGGGGAGCGTCTGACAAAACTGGAGATAAGTCATGAACGATACAACCACCAACAACAACCACAACGGCGCACAGGGCACCAACGGACGCAATTATCCGGGGGAGCTCAACTTCTACCATGCCAACAGCAAAGGCAGCGGCAGTGCCGTCAGGTTTGAACTCAAGCCGGCCCAGGGGCGGCGTGAAGGCTACTTCTTCATGGTGCTGGCACGGCAGTTGACCAATACCGTACGGCGTCCTGACGGCACACGCCAGATGGGCACCTTCGACTGGAACAAGCGCCTCAACATCAAGCTGAATATCGCTGATATCGGTGAGATGCTGCTTGTTTTGCGCAAGGAGCAGGAGAGTGTCAACGGCGGGCGCGGGCTCTTTCACGATACACCCGACGCCAATACGGTCATAAATCTGCGCAAAGGCGGCGAGATCCCCGGCTATCTGCTGGAGGCTTCACGCAAGGGCAAAACAGGGCAGAGCGAGCCGCAGCGCATTCGTATTGTCCTGACCGAGGCCGAGGCGCTCGTCCTGCGGCTGCTTTTTGAACAGTCGCTGCTGCTGCTGGTCTGTGGCGCCACGGTTTATGAGGCGTCACGTGGGACAGGAGAGATCGATGGTTGAAATGGCAGAGGTTGCCGGACGTAATAGTGATGCAGCAGTGCAGCAGGTGCTGCTGCGCCACTTCGGCTTCGCCAACTTCCGTGAGGGGCAGGCAGAGGCTGTCAGAGAACTCCTGGCGGGGCACGACCTGGTGCTGGTGATGCCGACCGGATCGGGCAAGTCGCTCTGCTATCAACTGACAGCCCTGCTCCTGCCGGGGACGACGATTGTGGTTTCTCCGCTGATTGCCCTGATGAAGGATCAGGTCGATGCGTTGGTGGCACGCGGTATCGCGGCCACCTTCCTCAACTCGACGGTTGAAGGAGCCGAGATGGCACATCGCCTCGAAGAGATGCGTTGTGGCCGCTATAAACTCGTCTATGTGGCCCCGGAACGCTTCCGCAACCGCCTCTTTCAAGAGACGTTGGCGGCCACCGGGGTTTCACTCTTTACCGTCGACGAAGCCCACTGCATCAGCCAGTGGGGGCACGACTTCCGGCCCGACTACCTGCGTTTGCGGCTGGTGGTCTCAGAGTTGCCCGGCGTGCCGGTGCTGGCCGTGACGGCAACGGCCACGCCCGATGTGCGCTACGACATTATCAAACAGCTTGAGCTGGGGGAGGCACCACGCCGTAAACCTCTGGTGCGGGTGACCGGATTTGAGCGCCCCAACCTCTATCTGGCGGTTACTCCCTGCAGCAGCCATGATGAGAAGTTTGAGGCTTTGTCACGTGTGGTTGATGCCTACGGCACCGGAATCGTCTATTGCGCGACACGCAAAATGGTGGAGCGGGTCGGGGAGCGCCTGCAGGATGCCGGCATTGCCCCGATTATCTACCACGGTGCCTTGTCCGATAACGACCGCACGGTTGCGCAGGAGCGTTTTATGAGCACCGGGGGCAGGGCGATGGTGGTGGCGACCAACGCCTTTGGCATGGGCGTAGACCGGGCTGATATCCGCTTTGTGGTGCATTGGGATGTGCCGGGAAGCCTCGAAGCCTACTATCAGGAGGTGGGACGTGCCGGGCGGGATGGCGTGGGGGCGTGGTGTGAACTGCTCTTCAACTATGCCGACGTCAGCACACAGCGCTTCTTTATCGAGGGCGCCAACCCCGAGGTGGCGCAGGTGATGATGGTGTGGCACTGCATCCGGCAGCGGTGTGCCGCAGGGGCGGTGACGCTGACAATCGAAGAGTGGGCGCTCCTGGCCGGCATCAGAAATTCAATGCAGGTGCGTACCATCCTCTCCCTGATCGAGCGGGCCGGTCTGATCGAGCGTGAGATGTTGCCGGGCAGCCGCACCTATACCACTACTCTGCTGGCGGCGGCTGACCAGGGAGTGGAGCGGCTGCAACAGTTGGCCCAGGGGGTCGCCCTGAAGCGCAAGCATGATGAGAAGAAGTTGCGCCGCATGTTGAACTTTGTCGATGGGACAGGGTGTCGCCATGCCGCCATCCTCGACTACTTCGGCGATGTTTCACGAGCGACGCAGTGCCACAACTGCGACAACTGCCGCCCACGCCTGCCGAGCGCTCCGCGACGACCCAGTGAGGCGGAGTGGCTGACTATCCAGAAAATCTTGAGTTGTGTGGCGCGCATGCGCGGGCAGTTCGGCCTGCCGCAGGTGGTGCAGGTGTTACGTGGTGAAAAGAGCGCCCTGATCGGGCGGCATCACCTTGACAAACTCTCAACCTACGGTCTGCTGCCGGAGATGGAGGCTGGCGATATCGCCGCCATCCTCGATGCACTCCACAGCGCCGGTTGTGTGGCGGTGACCAACGACAAGCGGCGTCTCGTTGCCTTGACGCCATACGGGCGTGATGTCGTCCTGCGCAGGGAGGGAGTCGACTTCCAGCTCGTCTGGCCCGACAAGGTAGCCAAACGCCGCACTCCGCGTGCCGGAGGATTTGACAACTGGCGCGCAGCCCAATACCGCAACTATCACCGGCGCAACAGGTGGGAGTAGCTGAGGCGCGGAGCGGGCTGCAAATGCGGAGCCTTTTACCCTCTCGCTGCTACCACTCCGTGGTTGCAGCATGTTACGGATGCAAAGGGCGTGTGGGAGTAACACAAAGAGATCAGCGCCCGGCGAGCACACGTTTGAGCAGGCCTTCAGGGTTGGTGGCATCGGCGCCGCTATCGACAGCCGCCTGCAGCATCTTGCGGGCGACATCGCGTGAGTAGCCGAGCTGCTCCAGGGCCAGGACCGTATCGCGCATCACCGTCTCGGCGCCGGGAGCGCCGACGGGGGTGCGGAGTGAGAGGGCCTCAACAGGGTCGATCTTGTCGCGCAACTCTACGATCAGGCGCTCAGCCGTCTTGCGCCCGATGCCGGGGACGGTGGTGATGCGTTTGGTATCGGATTCGGCAATGCAGCGCTTGAATTCGTGGGCGGTGAAGCTGCTCAAAACCGCCAGCGCCAGCTTGGGACCGACGCCGTTGACAGTAGTCAGAAGATTGAAGAGCTGCTTCTCGTCGTCGGCAGCAAAGCCGATCAGCAGCTCGGTATCTTCACGCACGATGTGGCTGATCAGCAGGCGACACTCTGCGCCGGTGGCAGGCAGGCGATCGTAGGTGCTGAGGGGGATCAAGACTTCGTAGCCGACACCGCCGACATCGAGGATCACCTGTGACGGCTGTTTGCTGAAGAGAGTGCCACGCAACATGGCGATCATGGCTCGGCCTCCCCGGACTGCTGGCGTGCTGCGGCTTCATGGGCCTCAGGATCGATCTGGTGGTGGCGCAGATAGTCATCCAGCTCTCTGGCCCCCATATAACGCCGCAGAATACGCGGGTCCGACTTGAGGAGGTTGACCGAGATCAGCCCGTCGAGGGAGTAGTTGAAGGCAGGGTCTACGTTGAAAGCCAGCAGGCGTCCCCCCATCTTGAGGTATTGCCGCAGCAGCACGGGAATGCCCTTCTGGTCGCTCTCGATCTCCTGAATCAGTTTGGTGACGAGCTCCGGATTGTCGATGTAGGGGTGGAAGTCGGGCAGATTCCACTCGGCACGGCGCGGGCGCCGCGGGCGGCGGCGCGATTTGACCAGACGCGCCAGCTCCTGTTCGAAGTTGGAGAGGCGCAACGAGCGCAGCAGCAGGTTGCGTGAGGCGTCGCGATATTCGTTGGTGATACTGACAGGCCCGAAGAGGTGGGTATAGTGTGGCTGGCTGATGATGAAGGCGCAGATGCCGCGCCAGAGGAGCAGGAGCGAACTGAAGGCCCGCTGATATTCGGGACGGACAAAGGAGCGTCCCAACTCGATGGCTGGCTGGAGCTGATCCATCAGCCGTTTGTTAAAACGGAAACAGGTGTAGGTGTAGAGCCCCTTGACGCCCCGCTCGGCCATGATCTTGTCGGCCAGACCTAGACGGTAGGCACCGACAACTTCATTCTTATCGCTGTTCCAGATAAAGAGGTGGGTGTAGTAGTCATCAAAACGGTCGAGGTCGACCTCTTGTCCGGTGCCTTCGCCGACAGCGCGAAAGGTGATTTCGCGCAAACGCCCGATCTCACGCAGTATGGACGGGATATCATCTGCCACCGCCTGATAGACCTGCATCTCGCCTGTTTGCAACAGTAGTTTATCAGCCGGCAGGGCGGCGACCTCGGCTGCCATCAGTACGGGATCGACCGGTGAGATGACTGTGCTCAGACGACGTTTGGGGCGTGGCAGGGCGATGCGTCGCTCCTTGCGTGCCCCGGCACGCTCGGCCAGGATGTAGGTGCGCAGGCGCAGATATTGGATCAGTTGATCGTCGCTGGCATACTCGGTCATGTCGCTCCAGGGGATCGCCTGCCCGATCTGCACCGTCAGCTCGCGACCACGCTTGTTGACGAGCTGTTTGGGTAGCATCAGGGTGCGCAGACGCGGGTGGATGACGCCGGCCAGGTTGAAGAGGGGGCCGTTATGGCCGCTGAAGAAGATCGGCACTACCGTAGCCTTGGAGCGGCGCACGATGGCGGCGATTGAACTGCTCCAGGCCGGGTCGCGCACCTGACCCGAGTGGAGATCGACGCTGGAGACTTCACCGGCGGGGAAGACGCCGAGCGCATGCCCCTTCCTGAGCCAGTAGAGCGACTCTTTAAGTGGACGGATATTGGCGGCAACCGCACCGCTACCACCAAAGGGATCGACAAAGATAAACGACGACCGGGCCTCGGGCATGGTGGCTAGTAAATAGTTGGCCATCACCTTGAAATCGGGACGATACTCCTCCAGCATGGCCAGCAGCAGAATCCCTTCGATACCGCCATAGGGGTGGTTGGCGACCACGACCACCGGCCCCTCCTGTGGAATCGGCGTCTGTGAAGCAGCCTGTACGTTCCAGGTCACATTCATCGAAGCGAGTACCCGGCGGGCAAAGGAGAGGGAGTGGTCGGCCTCCGGTGCCATGGTGGCGGCATAGATCTGGTTCAACTGCGGAAAGCAGAGGGTGTGTTCGATCAAACCGCGGGTCAGCCCCACGCCAGCACGCACCAGCGGGTTGGCAATCTTTCCGGTTTCGATCTTGAAGAGAGGCTCTTGGCGGGGTTCTTTGCTCATGATTCGGTCACGGGTCGTGATGTGGCTGTCAAGGTGGGGTGGTGCAGGGCAGCGAGGGCCAGAGCCAGCGGCAGGCCGATACCGCGTACCAGCAGCGGGTGCCAGATGGCGGTCAGGGCGAAGGCCGCCACAGCGGCTGCCAGACCGGCCTCGATGCCGGCGATCTGCCCGGCCACGTGGCCCGGACTGTTACGCAGCTTCCAACTCTCCGTGGCATGTCTCATACCACGGGCAATGGCGCTGCCCAGCAGCAGCAGGAAGGCGGCGAGCGCCGGGAGTCCCAGAGTGCTCCCCAGCACCAGATAGAGGTTTTGAATGTCGGGTTCGGAGGGGCCGGTGGCACGTGGTACCACGCCGTAAAATTCACCGATGCGCTGCTGATAGGCGCCGGGTCCGACTCCCACCCAAGGGCGTTCGAGCGCCATCAGGGTGGCGGCCTGCCACTCGGGATAGCGGCGTGACGGGGCTCCAGTATCATCGTAGAGCGCCATTGAGCTGAGCAGCTCCCAGGTGTTGTTGCGGCGCAGCCCGGGCAATATCAGAGTGAAGAGCGCGATCAGGGCGGCGGTCGTCAGAGGGAACCAGAGGTGGCGGCGCAAGGTGGCCCGGCAGCGGCTGCGGGGTGTGGCCTCCGCTAGTTCCTGCTCGCAGACGAGACTGCCGCGCCAGGCGGCGAGGGCCGCCAGGGCCAAGGCCACCGCCAGCCAGGCAGGACCGGAGAGCATGAGGTGCAGGCCACCCAGCAGCAGCACCAGCAGTGCCAGCCAGACGGGAATGTTGCGCACCGTGAGCATGATGCCGAAGGCGAGTGGCAGCAGCAGCGCAAGGTAGCCGCCGAGCACATTGCGGTTGCCGAATGAGCCGCCTACCAACAGTGGATCGTCGAGCGAACCTTGCTGGTACTGCCTGAACGCCAGCATGAGAATGGCATAACCACTGACCATAAGCAGAGCCGCAGCCCGCTGCAGGCCGCGTGCCCCGACGTCGGCCAGCACCGTCAATGCCAGGGCGGTAGCGCCGCCGAAGTAGAGCCAGAGTTGGAAGAGCTCCTTGAGTGTGGTGGTGTTGAGACCAGCGGCCAGGGTCGAGACAAGGGCTAGACCGAGGAAGAGGAGGTGTGGCACCGGCAGCCGCCAGAAGCGGACGCCGGCCACAAGCCCTACCGGTAACGCCAGGCAGAGGAGCAGATCGGCCAGCGTCAGGTGGAAGCGGCCGGGCAGCGGCAGGCTCCACTGCGTCGGAGCCACGGCAATGACCAGCAGCAACAGCGGTGGCAGCAGCCGCCGGGCCATGGTACGTAGCGATCCCATCAAGGCTGGTCTCCCCTGGTGGTGGCACCCTCAATCGCGACCGGCACAAAACGTCTGTTGGGGCTCAGGATGATCTGGTCGAGCCGCACCCCATCCTCGCGATTGCGGAAGGTAATGGTGTGGCGTCCCTTGGTCAGGTTGATGGGCGGCACCATGCGGGCTACCGGGTATTTGACCCAATGCCACTGCTTGTAGGTGGCGTTTTCACCGAAGAGGAAGGGGGCCGACTCGTCGATCTCGACCGTGAAGGAGTTGCTGCACTCTCCCTCCCAGTAGACGCGTGCCCAGAGCGTGTAGCCGCCAGCTTCGGGGACGTCAACGGAGAAACGGGCCAACCCCTTGTTGAGTTTGGGAGGATTGCCGGCATCCTCAGGTATTTCGAGGTAGACCTCGCCCGAGGCGCCTGCGACGAAATGTGAGCCGGCGGGCACCTCCGTCGTCGTGACCAGCACCATCGGCGCTTCAATTGCGGCGGCCGTTTCGGCCTCAAAGACGATGTTGGCCGGCGCCGCCGGCAGCGAGCTGACGGCCAACAACATCATCAAATAGCAACACTGTTTCATGACTCTTTACCTTTTTCAGATGGATGGTCGAAGGCCACCTTTTCACACGGCATCCGGCGCGACAGAAGACCCTGCAGAAAGCGGCTGCCGTAGGTAAAGTGGGTGGCGATAATTCCCAGCCAGGTGAGCAGCCAGACTGCCGGACGGCGGTGGAAGGCTCCGACCAGTGTAATTATCAGATAAGCAGCAATCGTGCCGCCATAGACCCAGATCATCCAGGGAAATAGTAGCGCAAAAAGCCAGCCGCCGGCAACCCCCAGCACGAGGAGCGAAGGCAACATATAGCCGGGGCGCAGTGAGGTGCGGGGAAAACGGCGGCAGAAGAAGCCGCGGTGTAGTGCATAGCGCCCCACCTGGCGCAGGTGCGGCCCGAAGAGGGGGCGGCGGTGGTGATAGACGATTGCCCAGGGATCGTAGATCAGTTGATAACCGAGGCGGTGGACCAGATCGGAGCAGAGGATCGTATCCTCACCCGGCCAGTAGCGGGTGTTGAAGCCGCCCAGCTCGCACAACAGCCTCGTCCGTACCAGCAGATTGCAACTGGGCAGATCGTCGACCTGCCGCACCCGTTCCGAAATATAGCGGTAGAGGTAGCTGCCCGAGACGAGCGGGTTGGCAAAGAGGCGTCCGCTGAGCTGTGCCATGAAGGGGTCGTGCGGCGGCGTAAGCTGCGGTCCGCCGACGCCCCCCACCTCGCTGCGCGAGAAGTATTTGAGCGCATGTTGCAGCCATTCGCGGTCGGGGCGGGCATCGTCGTCGAGAAAGGCGACCACCTCACCGCTGGCGTGTTCGATACCGAGGTTGCGTTTGGCGGCGGGGCGGATGGCACCGGTGGGGATCACCAGCAGCGGGATGGTGCCGGCCTGCAGCGGCTGCGGCGGCGCGGCATCGGGCAGGATGATGATCTCATACGGCGGGATGCGTTGCGCCACCAGACCGGCCAGCGCCTCCTCCAACATGGGGGTGGGAGCCGGACAGGCGATCACTACCGAGACGCGTGGTGGCGGATCGCTGAGGAGGGCCGGTTCGACGCTCTGATAGTAGCGGATCAGACGCAAACGGTAGAAGATGGCCAAGGTGTCGGTCATGACGCGGCGCACATTGCTCCAGGTCAGGGCACCCACCTTCTGGCCGAAATCCATCTTGATCGGCGCTTCGCTGACCCGATAGCCACGCCCGTGAGCAATCGAGAGCAACTCCAGATCGAAGGCGTAGCGCTTTACCAGCATGCGGTCGAAGGCCCACTGCAGCGTTTCACGCCGGAAGAGCTTCATGCCTGTCTGGGTATCGGTCAGTGGCAGGCCGATGAGCAGTCGTACAATACCGAAGTAGATCCGGCTGGCGATACGACGCCGCAGCGGGTAGTCGATCTCCGATTCGGGGTGGCGTTTGGAGCCGATGACGATGTCAGCGCTATCACGCGCCATGATGGCGAAGAAGCGGGCGATCAACTCCGGTACCAGGTCGAGATCGCCATCAAGCAGCAGGATATGGCTGCCGCGGCTCACCTCGAAACCCTGCCGTAGGGCACCGCCCTTGCCGATATTTTCGCTGAGAATTACCGGCACTACCGCACTGCCATGCTGTGCGGCCGCCTCCTCGATGGCGGCGGCGGTGCCGTCGCCACTGCCGTCGTCCACTACCACGATCTCGAAGGCGATATGACCCTCAAGCAGCTTGAAGACGCGCTCGATATTTGCCGTAATGACGTGTTGCAGATGGAAGACCGGCATGATGACCGAGAGCATGCCCCGCGCGCCGAGGAGTTGTTGCGCCTCGCACCAGACACTCTCCGGCTGGTCACTCTTTACGGCTTGCTGCAGATTCATGGTCAGGGCTCTTTTCAGGCACGTGGATGGGACTGCTGATAGATCGTCTTGAGACGTTCCACCGTGACATGGGTGTAGATTTGGGTGGTCGAGAGGCTGGCATGTCCCAACAACTCCTGCACACTGCGCAGGTCGGCGCCCGCCTCCAGCAGGTGGGTGGCAAAAGAGTGGCGCAGCTTGTGGGGGGTCAGCCGCGCGGGGAGACCGGCCGCCGCCAGCCAACGCTTCATCTGCCGTTCGATCGAGCGTGTGGTGAGAGTGCCGCCACGCAGGTTGCGGAAGAGTGGCACCTGACTGTCCGCCGCGGTGGGCCAGATCAGCTCAGCAAAGGCGAGCGCCTGGCCTGCCGCCTCGCGGGCCGGACGTCCCAACGCTCCCAAACGCTCCTTGCGTCCCTTGCCCAGCAGGCGCACCACCCCGCTCTCAAGGTCGACCAGCTCCAGCGTCAGAGCCGCCACCTCGGAGATGCGCGCGCCGGTGCTGTAGAGCACCTCGAAGATGGCGGTGTCGCGCCAGGCGGCGTAGGCTTCAAGCGGCGGGGGCGGCTCGCCGCTGCGCTCCTGCCGCTGCTTGAGTTCTTCAAGCGGGGCGTTAAGCAGGGCTGCGACCTGTTCGACCGTCAGGATATCGGGCAGACGCCGCTCCTGGCGCGGGCCGCGCAGCCCGGCACAGGGGTTGCGCTCTACGCTCCCTTCCCGGATCAGAAAGGTGTAGAATGAACGTACTGAGGCCAGTTTGCGCCGCGTGGTGGCCGGGGCGGCGCCTCCCTTTTGGCAGGCCACCAGAAAGCCGCGCACCTTGAAGCGGTCCGCCGCCGCCCAGTCGAAGGGCGGGGGCGTGGCCGGGCCAAAGGCGCAGGCGGCAAACTGCGCCAGGTCCTGCAGGTAGGCTGCCGAGGTGTGCTCCGAGGCATCGCGTTCATGCTGCAGAAAGCGGCTGAAGGCGGCGGCATGCGGATCGTCGGCCAGAGCGGTATGCAGCGCCAGACTGACGGCAGCGGTGGCCCCGGGGAGGGAGACCATCAGAGGCTCCTCATGCGCTGTTGCTGCCATAACCTCCTCGTTCATCGCGCTACCGGCTCAACTCTTTTCGTTGCCGGAGGCCTCCAGCTCCTCTTCGGTGGTGGTCGGCTTCATGCCCAGATCGGCCATGCGCTGCTCAACATTGGAGATCTGGTCGCGGTAGCGGATCAACAGCTTTTTCATAGCCGCCCGCTGGCGCTCTGATAGGGCACCCTTGCGGCCGAACTGGTCAGCCACACTCTTGACAAAGGCCTGGTCGTCGAAGGTGCGCTTGCCGCGCTTGGTCGGTTCGCGCCACTCTTTGATCTCGCTCAGCGCAGCCAGCAGCCGCGGGCTCTCCTGGTCGGGGGCCAGAGCATCGGCGGTCACCGAGATGTCGAGCTCCTGGCAGACCTTCTCAAAGTCGGGAATACGGCGGGCGTTGGCGATTACCACGCGGTTGAGGGCGCTCACTTGCGCTTCGCTCAGACGCCTTCCCGTGTTCGACTGCTGCTCCAGCGAGGAGACAAAGCGGCGCTGCTCGCCTGAGAGTTCCAAGCCGCGCAGCAGATTAAACTTGGGCGCTGTCTCCGGCCGTGGCGGCTGGGTCTCCGCGGCCGTGGCCAGCTCGACGAATCCCAGCCTGATAATGCGCTCGCGCACCCCCGGTATCTGCTCATGGTAGCGCAACGCCATCTTGACGATTGTATCAAGCTGGCGCTCGGTAATCGGCCGGCCACCTCCTTCGTGCTGTGCCGCCACCGACTCGATAAACTTGGCATCGTCGTAGATACGGCGGCCACGTTTGATCGATGGGGCCCACTCGGTGACCTGTTTGAATTCGGCCAGTACCGCCTCTACCTTCTCCTTGTCGGCCGCCGGCTCGCGGGCCGCCTCCATCCAGGCGGTGAATCTGGCATAGAAGTCGGCCATCAACTTGCGCCACTCAACCTCGCCCGCCTCCACCTCGTCGAGCTGCTGCTCCATACTGGCGGTAAAGCCAACCTCGAAGAGCTGGTTGAGCTTGTCGACCAGCAGGTCGCAGACCTGGAAACCGAGC
Organism: uncultured Lentisphaerales bacterium; assembly: GCA_964599645.1. GTDB lineage: Bacteria > Verrucomicrobiota > Kiritimatiellia > RFP12 > JAAYLN01 > JAAYLN01. The sequence continues at coordinate 41,578 of CAZRGQ010000014.1, forward strand.
GGCGTCGGCACCAGAATCCGCTTCTCACGGGTGGCGTACTCACGCTGCTGCAGCGTCTCCAGAATTGCGGCATAGGTGGAGGGACGCCCCACGCCATCGGCTTCCAGCGCCCGGATCAGGGCCGCCTCGGAGTAACGTGAGGGCGGCTTGGTCTCTTTGCGCTCACTCAGCCACTTGGCCAGCGCCACCTCTTCACCTTCCGCCAGCAGCGGGAGACGCTCAACGGCATCACTCTCCTGCTCCTCCTCGTCACCCTCGGCCGGCTTGCTCTTGCTGCTTTTGCGCAGATCGAGCTCCATCACCCTGAGGAAACCGGGGAAGACCACCTCGGTTGAGGTGGCGCTGAAGCGGTAGTGGTGTTGCTGTGCCGGTGGTGACTCGGAGTCGATCAGGGCTGTGCGCTGTTTAAGGCGCGCCGCCACCATCTGGCTGGCGACAAATCTGCGCCAGATCAGGTCGTAGAGCTTCAACTCTGTAGCCGAGAGACGCCCCGCCAGCGAAGCCGGGGTACGGCGCACATCGGTGGGGCGGATCGCCTCGTGCGCCTCCTGGGCATCGCTCCGGCCACGGTAGAAATTAGGTTTTTCGGGAGCGAACTCGGCGCCGAACTCGCTGCGGATGTAGTCGAGAGTCTCGGCCTGGGCGTCGCGCGAGACCGTCGGCGAGTCGGTACGCATGTAGGTAATCAGACCGGCTGAACTGCCGTCTCCCAAATCGATGCCCTCATAGAGCTTTTGGGCCAGCGACATGGTGCGCCCCGGCGCATAGCCGAGGAAGCTGGAGGCCGCCTGCTGCAGGGTGCTGGTGATGAAGGGGGGCAGGGGACGGCGCGTAGTATCACGCTCGTTTACGGCCGACACGCGCAGCTTGCGCCCTTTCAGCTCGTCGAGAGTCGCTTTCGCCGTCTCTTCGCTCGTAACGCTCGCCTTTTTGCCATCGATCTGTGCCAGTTTGACGGTAAACTTGTCGTTTTTGTCGTCCAGCTTGTGCAACAGTGCTCCGATGACCCAATAGGCCTCCGGCACGAAGGCCTGAATCAGGCGTTCCCGTTCACAGAGGAGCCGTAGCGCCACCGACTGCACCCGACCGGCGCTCAGGCCGCGACGGATGCGTCGCCACAACATCGGGCTCACCTGATAACCGACGATGCGGTCGATGATCCGCCGTCCCTGCTGGGCATCGACGCGGTGCATATTGATTTTGCCCGGCTTCTCAAAAGCGGCCCTGACAGCGCGCGGCGTGATCTCGTTATAGCTGACGCGATGGACCGGTTTGCCTTTGGTGGCTGTGGCCAGCACCTCTTGCAGGTGCCAGGCAATCGCCTCGCCCTCGCGGTCGGGGTCGGGTGCCAGATAGATCTCATCGGCTATCCGGGCAGCCTTGCGCAGCTCCTCGACGATCTTCGTTTTACCGGGCGAAACGACATACTTAGGCTCAAAATTCTTCTCGATCTCGATCCCCAGGGCACGCTGCGGCAGATCCCTGATGTGACCCACCGACGAGAGTACGGTGAAGTCCGATCCCAGTATCTTGCCGATACTCTTCGCCTTGGCCGGCGACTCTACAATTACCAGATTTTTGCTCATCCATGTTTCCTTGTTACTCGCAAGAAGATGCTACACTAATGGGCGTTTGTCAAGCCCAAGAAGATCGCTGCGGTTTCAACGGGTGCGATCCACAAGAGTGGATGCGCACCCAGAAT